>RPQK01000095.1 GCA_003819755.1 Acidobacteriota bacterium
CTGAAAGTCAACGAGGACGGCTTTGTGACAGAGTACCCGGGGTTCTGGCGGGCGGAGGTGTGAAAGGAAGGGGCAAAGGAACAAAGGAACAAAGGAACAAAGGGGCAGAGGGGCAGAGGGGCAGAGGGGCAAAGGGAAAAGCAGGGAAATATCCTTGTATGGCTTTTCCCTTTACCCCTCTGCCCCTCTGCCCCTTTGTTCCTTTGTTCCTTTGTTCCTTTGCCCCTTCCTTTCACACCTCCGCCCGCCAGAACCCCGGGTACTCTGTCACAAAGCCGTCCTCGTTGACTTTCAGCCACGCCACGAATTTACCTCCGCCGCTCTCGTAACGATAGACCTCCGCCGAGGCGCGCTGGTACACCTGCTCCAACGGCTCCAGCTTGAAACTCGGAAAGCGGAGCCAGGCGGTTCGGAATTCCGCCCGCCCGCCGGCTTCCAGGTTCAGCCGGCGAATCGGCAGAAGATTCGTCGAGGGACTGAAATTGAGGTCGATGTCAGAGCAACCAGCCAGTTCTTGAACCTCGACACCATTGAAGCGCCAGCGTCGATCGGGGTCCACGCTGATCTCCGACTCGATCACCTGGCTTCCAATCCATCCGCTCACCTGCGCGGAGATTGTTTGCCAGGCTTTATCGCACCGAATCCGGTAATCCAGGAGAACGGCCTGGCTCTCGTACACAAAAACCGCGCTTCCCAGCAACAGGTGCTCAGTTTCCAGCAAAACGAGGCGGGCAGATTCGTGTCCGGGTCGATCGATGCGCCGCCAAAGAATCGGTTCTGGCATTTTCCCTCCGGGCGGCTCATTCAAAGGCCGGGATTCCTGTGATGCTCTGTCCGAGGATCAAAGTGTGCATGTCGTGCGTTCCTTCGTACGTATAAACTGATTCCAGGTTGGCCATGTGTCGGAAGACAGGATAGTCGCTAAGGATGCCGTTAGCACCGAGTATATCCCGGGCTATTCGGGCCGTCTCCAATGCCATCGCCACATTATTCCGTTTAGCCATCGAGATCTGTTCCGGTCTCGCCTTTCCGGCATCCTTCAGTTGACCGAGCCGGTATGACAGCAGCTGCGCTTTGGTAAGTTCCGTCAGCATGTGGGCGAGCTTTTGCTGAACGATCTGGTGAGACGCAATTGGCTTGTCCGCAAATTGCTTCCTTTCCAGCGACCAGCGCCGGGCGGTTTCAAAGCAAACCATGGCGCTTCCCATGACACCCCAGGCGATGCCATAGCGGGCCTGGTTCAAACACATCAGCGCGTTCTTCAGGCCTTCCGTCTTCGGAAGCAGATTCGACGCCGGTATGCGACAGTTGTCAAAGAAAAGTTCCGAGGTCACGGAGGCTCGCAGCGAATGCTTGTTGTGATAGTCGCGGGACCCGAAACCCGGTGTTCCTTTCTCTACCAGGAACCCGCGGACCTTCTCGTCATCGCACTTCGCCCACACCACAGCAACGTCCGCGAGCGTACCGTTAGTGATCCAGGCCTTCGACCCATTCAGGAGATAGCAGTCGCCTTCCCGGCGGGCGCGCGTCCTCATGCCGGCCGGATTAGAGCCGAAGTCGGGCTCGGTTAAGCCGAAGCACCCGATGGCCTTGCCCGATTGCAGTCTGGGCACCCACTGGTCCTTCTGCTCCTCACTGCCGAAGCTATAGATGGGGTACATGACCAGTCCGCCCTGCACCGAAACGAAACTTCGCAACCCGCTGTCGCCGCGTTCCAGCTCCTGCATGATCAGGCCATAGGCGATGTTGTTGAGGCCGGCGCAGCCGTACCCCTCCAGGTTCGCTCCAAAGTACCCGAGTTCCCCCATGATCCCAACCAGTTGCATGGGGAACTGACCCGCCTGGTAGTGCTCCTCGATAATGGGCAGCACATTCTTGTCCACGAACTCGCGCACGCTGTCGCGCACAAGTCTCTCCTCGTCCGTAAGTAGTTCATCCAGCTTCATGAAGTCGGTGTTCGAGGCGCTCATGAAAGCACTATAGCATAGGGGCAAAGGATCAAAGGGACAGAGGGGCAAAGGGAAAAGCTGAGTAACCAACGCTTTTCGCTTTGCCCCTCTGCCCCTTTGATTCTTTGCCCCTGCTTTGTAACAAAAACCATGGAACCAGAACCGTCTGGCAGAGTCAAAGTAGTTGGTCGCTGTGCTATAAAAGAACGATGATTCTCGGGCTAACGGGCAAGAACGGAGCTGGCAAAGGCGCGGTTGCGGATTATCTGAAATCTAAAGGCTTCTACTATTACTCTCTTTCGGACGTAATTCGAGAAGAGGTAAACCGGAGGGGCCAGGAGATCACCCGGGAACGCCTCACGGAAGTCGGAAATGAGCTCCGCACACGGGGCGGCAGCGGGTACCTCGCTCATCAAATCCTCGGTCGTCTGCAGTTTGACAAGAATTACGTCATTGACTCCTTCCGCCATCCCGAAGAGGTCAACGTCTTTCGGACTTCCTCCCGGTTCTGCCTGATTGCTGTCGTGGCTGATCCTTCGGTACGCTTCATGCGCATCAAGGCCCGCCGGCGCGAGAAGGACCCGGCGACTTACGAAAATTTCCTGGTTGCCGAACAGCGTGAGGCCGCCAACCCGGAATCGGAGCGCCAGCAACTGGAGGCGACCGAGTGTCTTGCCGACGTCAAAGTGACCAATGAGGGCTCCTTCCCGGAGCTCCATCAAAAGGTCCAGGAAATACTGGCCCAAGTATCCTGCAAGCTGGACCGCCCCTGCTGGGACGAGTACTTCATGCGACTGGCGAAAGTGGCCGCTCTGCGCAGCAATTGCATTAAAAGGAAAGTGGCCGCGATTATCGTGCGTGACCGAAGAGTAATTTCCACCGGCTACAACGGAACGCCAAGAGGAACCCGAAACTGCTATGAGGGAGGATGTCCACGGTGTAACGAGATGGCCGACAGCGGCACCCGGCTGGAGGACTGCCTCTGTTCGCACGGGGAAGAGAACGCCATTGTCCAAGCGGCCTATCACGGGGTCAGTGTCAAGGACGCGACGCTTTACACGACCTTTGCTCCTTGTCTGATGTGCACAAAGATGATCATAAACGCCGGAATTCGAGAGGTTGTCTACAATGTGGACTACCCGTTGAACGAGGCATCCTTTAGACTGATTCAAGAGGCAGGGGTAATCTGCCGGCAGTTCAAAGTCGAATGAGCCTCCCGGATTAGCCCATATTCATACACCCACGTCGGCAGGAAAAGCCTGAGCAATGCTGGAACAAGTCCTTGGTTTGGGAGCACTGTTTTTTTTCACTATGGCATCGGCCGGTTTTGTTCTTGTGATGATCCGATACCCTTTTGGGTCGAGCCTCCGCGCCTGGGGGATCCGGTTTTGTCATGCGCTCGGCTTTCTCGGCGTCTTGCTGATGCGACTCTCCCGGGGCAACTTCTCCGAAGCCTCGCTCCTGGTCATCTCCTCCCTGATTGTCTCCCTGCTGAGTTTTGAAATGTCGCGGAAGTACTTGAAAGAACCGCCGAGGCGGTAGGATTGTTGACCACAGCCGACAAAACTCCTTATCCGGGCTGGGGGGCCGTGAACGCGGCCGATTCCTGATCTTGCTGACCTGGCCCGCAGATGGTCTCCCAACTGCCCCAAGGGGGCTGAGTAGCAAAGCCCAGGGTTGGCCGCGCCTTTTGCGGCCTACCCTGGGTGTCGATCCGGCGGGCGTCCCTACCCCGAAGGGGTTGTGTCTCGCCCCCCGAATTGTTTTCAAGACGAATTCCGTGAGCTGCTCCGCAAGCACGGACTCGAATGGGACGAGCGTTACCTGTGGGATTGAGACACAACCCGTTCCGGGTAGACTGGCAATCCCCCGGGACCCAGGGTAGGCCGCAAAAGGCGCGGCCAACCCTGGGCTTTGCTACTCAGCCCCTTTGGGGCAGGGTTGCTTGCCCACGCTCGCGACTACAACTTGCGCTGCAGACTTTCTCGCGCCTGAATCAACTCTCGACTGAACTCTACCGGGTATTCTTCCGAGGAATGAAGCAATTTGTACGCGCTGGGCAGCAGCGCCAGCTGCTCCTGGGCGTAGGTCCTTATGCTTTCGACGTCGGGCAAGATCTCGCACAGCTCGCCGGCACGAAGGTACTGCTTCAACAGCGGCTGATACTCGCCCGCCGCCGGCGGTTCTTCGTCGCACCGGCAGATCAGGTCGCCATCAAATCCACCGGCGGCCAACCGCCGGAATACCTGCTTGCGAAACGGCGTCGTCACCTTGGCCTGGCTGGTCTTCATCCGCGGTTCCGGCACGCCCGTTTCAAACACCTCGACCAGCTTATAGACCATGTCGCAGGACGGCGCATCGCTTGAAACCACCAGGTCCGTCCCTGCCCCGAAGGCGTTAATAGGAACATCGGCCAGCGTCAGACCCTGAATCTTGCCTTCGTCGAGGTTGCCACTCGCGAAAATGTGCACATCCGTTCTGTCGTGACGATCCAGAATCTCTCGCGCCTTCACAGCCAGTTCGTGAAGGTTGCCGCTGTCGAGCCGGACGCCGACCATCTTCCCGCCCAGTTTCGCGGCTTTCTCCACGCCTTTCAGGGTGTCGTAGGTATCGACCAGAAAAGTCGTGTGCTCGGGGAAGGCGGCCTGATAGCGGGCGAAAGCCTCCGCTTCATCCTCGAAGAACTGGACAAAAGAATGAGCCATGGTGCCGACAACCGGTATCCCCATCTCGAATCCGGCCAGCACGTTACTCGTGCCCTGGCACCCCCCGATAAAAGCCGCCCTGGCGGCCTCCACGCCAGCTTGAGGGCTATGCGCACGCCGTGTTCCGAAATCCATCACCCCTCGATTACCCGCGGCGAGGCAAAGGCGGCTGGCCTTTGAGGCGACCGTCGTCTGGAAGTTAAGCGTGTTGATAAGAAAGGTCTCCAGGATCTGGGACTCGATCACCGGACCCGACACCTGGAGCAAGGGCTCCTGGCCGAAGCAGACAGTCCCTTCCGGCAAAGCGAAGACGTCTCCCGAGAAACGGAACTTCCTGAGGTAATCAAAGAATTTCGGATCCACGCGCTCGAAGTTTGGCAGCGATTGCAGGAAGTCGAGTGTCCGATCGGAGAAGGTAACGTTCAGGATGTAGTGCAACGCTTGTTCGAGGCCGGCCGCGACCAGGAAGGACCGTTGGGCAGGCAGTTTCCGGGTGAAAAGCTCGAAGGTGGCGCGTCTTTCGGCGCAGCCGGCCTGAAAGTAGGCAGCCGCCATCGTCAGTTCGTACAGGTCCGTGTTGATGCCCAGCGTATCCTTTGTCGGGAACAACGGATTGGGGTTCATACCTGACCGAATACGCGCTCGAAAATGATGTCCACGTGGCGGAGCTTGTTCTCGAGATCGAAAGTCTGGCGGACCTCTTCCTCCGACATGTGCTTACGAATGTCGGGATCCTCGAGGATCAACGTGCGAAAATCGGCTCCCTCGTCCCACACCCGCATCGAGTTCCTTTGGACCCATTGGTAAGCTTCCTCGCGAAGCACCCCCTTCTTGGTCAGCTCGAGCAGCAGCGTCCCCGAATAGATAAGTCCCCCCATCAACTCCAGATTCGCCTTCATCTGCGCCTCATCCACAACCAGGTCGCGGATGATCCGGTTCAGCTTCGTCGTCAGGTAATGAACCAGAATCGTGCTGTCCGGCAGAATGATGCGCTCAGCCGACGAGTGGGAGATGTCGCGCTCGTGCCACAGCGGCACATTCTCGAGAGCGGCTATCGAGTTGGAGCGAAGCAGCCGGGCCAAGCCGCTGATCTGCTCGCACGTGACCGGGTTGCGCTTGTGGGGCATCGACGAGCTGCCCTTCTGCCCCCGGCCAAAAGGCTCGGCCGCCTCACGCACTTCGGTCCGCTGCAGATGCCGAATCTCAGTCGCCATCTTGTCGAAAGTCGATCCGATGATAGCCAGCACGCACACGTACTCGGCGTGCCGGTCGCGCTGGAGCGTCTGCGTGGAAGCAGCCGCAAAATCGATGCCCAGCTTACGGCAGACTTTCTCCTCCACCTCTGGCGGCAGATGGGAGAAAACACCCACTGGGCCGCTCAGCTTCCCGATCTCCATGCGCTTGCGGGCCTCCCGGAAGCGCGCGAGGTTGCGTTGCATTTCCGAATACCAGACGGCCAGCTTGAACCCGAGCGTGACCGGTTCGGCATGGATCCCGTGCGTGCGCCCGATCATGGGGGTTTTCTTGTAGCGCAGCGCCTGGTCCCGGAGCGACTGGATCAGCTCAAGGAGTCGAGCCTCAATCAAGTTGGACGCATCCCGGAGCTGCAGCGCCTGCGCCGTGTCAACTACGTCGGTCGACGTTAGACCAAAGTGAACGAACCGAGACTCAGGCCCGACCTTCTCCGCGATAGCCGTCGTAAAAGCAATCACATCGTGGCGCGTGATCTCTTCGATCTCGTTAATCCGCTCGACGGAGAAATCCGCTTTCGCCTTGATCGTTTCGACCGCTCCGCTCGGGATCCACCCGATCTCTGCCAGCACTTCACAAGCGGCAATTTCGACTTCCAACCACTTCCGGAACCGAGTCTCGTCCGACCAGACCCGGGCCATCTCGGGGAGCGTGTAGCGAGCAATCATAGATCTAAGACTATCGAAGGTTTGACTTGATCAGTCAAGTGCAGGGCGATCGCTGGCGAACAGACATTTCCGAACCTCTGGTCGAGCGCCGCCTGAGCGCTTTCGAGCGCGAGGGCCGGGGTGTTGTTGTTGCGGCTTAGATGGGCGAGGAAGATGTGCTCAGCCCGGGCATCAAACTGCCGGCTGAGGAATCCTGCCACAGCGTGGTTGGACAGGTGTCCCACCGGGCTGAGCAGGCGTTGTTTCAGGGGCAACGGATAAGACCCGAGCCGCACCAGATTCTCGTCGTGATTCGATTCCAGGATCAACCAGTCGCATTTTGCCAGGTGAGGCAAAACTGCCGGCGTAATCTCCCCCAGATCGGTGGCCAGTGCCCCTGCGACTCCTTCCGCCTCAAAACGAAACCCTACGGGCTCCGCTGCATCATGGGAAATGGCGAAAGGTGTCACCGAGAGATCGGCGAGAATAACCGGGACTCCTGCCTGCAGGACCTCGACCCTCGGCAACAGGTCCAAGTCACGCAACTCGTGGAGTGTTCCCGGGGTCAGAAAGACCGGAATTTCCCACTGGGCTGCCATCCCTACGACGCCGCTGATATGGTCGAAGTGACCGTGCGTCAAGAAGATGGCGTCAATTCTCTGGTTAACGAGATCGGCAGCGCGCAGACGGCGCAGCAAGGAGCGCGGACCGAAGCCAAGGTCCGTCAGGACCGAGACCTTGGAGGTCGCCACCAGGGTGCAGTTGCCACTGCTGCCGCTTCCCAGAACACAGACTCGCACGCTAGCATAGAATGTACCAGCCAGGTATGAAAAACAATTTATTAGGCCTGGATGAAATGGAATTGCTCCAACTCGTAGAATCGATAGGAGAAAAGCCGTTTCGGGCCAAGCAGCTCTATCACGAGATCTACCGCAGGTCGCAGCTCGACTTTCAGGACATGACCGAGCTGTCGAAAGCCTTTCGACAGCGCCTGGCGGACGAGTTCACCCTGACGCTGCCCGAGATCTGCAGGAGATCCGCCGCCCAGGATGGGACCGTCAAGTACCTGTTTAGGCTTGAAGATAACAAGTTCGTCGAAGCAGTTTTCATCCCTGAGGAAGACCGCGACACCCTCTGCATTTCCTCCCAGGTGGGATGCAACATCGGGTGCAAATTCTGTATGACCGCGCAGATGGGCCTGGACCGGAATTTGAAAGTCCCGGAAATTCTCGGCCAGGTCATGGCGGTCGCGCGGGAGAGGAATCTCCAGCGGGGCAGCTTCAGCATCGTGTTCATGGGGATGGGCGAGCCCCTCCAGAACTACAAGAACGTGATGAAGGCTTTCCGCCTGATGGTCGATCCGCTCGGCATGACAATGTCGCACCGCAAGGTAACCGTCTCGACGTCGGGCGTCGTCCCCGCCCTTCGAAAAATGCACCACGAAAAGATTTTTCCGAACATCGCGATTTCGCTTAACGCAACCTCGAACACGCTGCGCGATGACCTGATGCCTCTGAACCAGAAATGGAACCTCGAGGAGCTGATGCAGGCGTGCCGGGAGTTCCCGATCGAACCACGGCGCCGGATCATGTTCGAATACGTGATGCTCGCCGGCGTTAATGACTCCGACGCGGATGCCCATGCCTTGCTCCGTCTGTTCTGCGGCTTCCGGCCGAAGGTCAACCTGATCCCGTACAATCCCAACCCCGGGCTTCCCTTTCGGCGACCCTCGGAGGAGAGAGTCGCCCAGTTTCGCGACATTCTGGTCAATGAGGGAGTCACGGTCTTTATGCGGAAGACGCGCGGCGATGATATTGCAGCGGCCTGCGGCCAGCTGGCCTATATGGAGGGGGTGAGCGCAGGTGCCTAAAAAGCTCTACCTCGCCACCTTCGGGTGCCGGACGAATCAGGCTGACAGCGCCGCGATCCGCGACAGCTTCTTCTCGAGCGGTTTCGAAGAAACGGATCGCTCGGAGGAGGCGGATGTTATCGTCATCAACTCCTGCACCGTGACCCACCGGTCCGACCAGCAAGTCCGGCAACTCAGCCGCAAGCTCCGGCGCGAGAACCCGCGCGCCCGGCTCCTGGTCACGGGCTGTTACGCTCAGCGGGCGCCGGAAGTCATCTCCCGCATCCCCGGCATCGACGCGGTTGTCGGCAACACCCACCGCTCATCCATCGCCGAGATCGCCCAGACACTCCAACCCGCAGGTTCAGTCTCGACCGCCCATTCCGAGATTGCAGCCATTTACCGGGACGATTTTTCGCGGGTGCGGGCCATCGGCAACAGCTCGGCGATCCAGCTCGGGGGCCGGACCCGCCCGTTCGTTAAGATCCAGGACGGATGTGATGCGAAATGCAGCTACTGCATCATCCCAACGGTCCGGGGTCCCAGTCGTAGTGTACCTCCTCAGCTGGTTCTCCAGCAGGTTCGCGATCTCGCCCGGATGGGATTCCAGGAAATCGTTCTGACCGGCATTCATATCGGCACGTATGGCTTTCATCTCGAGCCCCGGTACTCGCTCGACAGGCTGCTTGCCGAGATGGTCGAGATACCTGAGCTGGTTCAGGTTCGAATCAGCTCGCTTGAGCCGATGGAACTGTCGCGAAAGGTCATCGAGCTGGCCAGCCGCACGGACAAGATCGCGCCGCATTTCCATATCTGCCTTCAAAGCGGCAGCGATCGAATCTTGAAGGCCATGCGCAGACCTTACAAAACCGCCCGCTTTGCTTCGATTGTGGAGTTGATTCGAGAGCGAATCCCTGAGGCGGGCATCGGAACGGATGTCATCGTTGGGTTTCCGGGCGAAAGCGACAAAGACCACCAGCAGACGCTCGACTTCGTCCGGAAAATGCCTTTTACCTATCTTCACTGCTTCCCGTACAGCGATCGACCGGGAACGACCGCAGTCGGGATGGCCGATCACGTTCAGGCGGAGGCCGTCCGGCATCGAAGCCGAGAACTGCGGGCGCTTGCGGCGAACAAGAGTCGGGATTTCCGGCAAAGCTTCCTGGGCAGAACCATCAAGGTCTTGACCCTCTCGGATCAGGAGGAAGGAAAACGCCTGGCTTTGTCCGGGAACTACCTGCGCGTGCGCCTGCCGCAGGATGTGCCACCTAATGTGATGGTGGAAGTGATGATTACGGGTGAGACAGGCGAGGATTTGGTTGCTGGGAGCGCAGGCGTCTCGCCAGGCGTCTCGCCTGCACTCCCCAAGGAAGTACCGGTGTTCTTGGCGGAATGCGCGGGACCCGGCATTAACCTCCCCCGCGACAGTACCACCCATCGATAATACGAGCGGCAAAAAGGCGCTTAGTCAATGCCTGTCAACCCGCGCACTCGGCCAAAAACACCGACTTGGGCCACTTCGTCGGCCTGTCAGCCGTCAGCCTGTCAGCTTGTCAGCTGCATCACCCTCCAATACCACGACTGCCACCGCATACTCCTTCGAATGAGTGATCGAAAGGAGTGCCCGGTTGGCGCCCGACTTCTCAAACAGCTCCCGGGCTTTCCCGTAGAGGTTTATCTCAGGTTTGCCACTGTTATTCGAGACGACCTCCACATCCGTCCACCGGATGCCCCCTTGCCAGCCAGTCCCCAGAGCCTTTAAGGCCGCCTCTTTGGCCGCGAAGCGGCCGGCATAATGGTGAAACTGCGTCTTCCGCGCTCCGCAATACTCGATCTCTTTCTCTGTGAAGACGCGCTTCGCCATGCTCTGGCTTCCGGTTAGCGCCTGTGAAATCCTCCGGATCTCGACAATGTCGACGCCGACTCCAATGACCATTTGACCTGTGCTAACCTTTCCTGATGTTTTACGAGAAGACCGTCGGATCAACCCGTTTCTTCGCTTTCTCAGAACTTGACGATATCCCGGGTCTTCTCCACGCTTTCACGACTCGCGTGACGGACACTCTAGTCAAAGATGCTTTCCGATCGGGTGAAGTCGCGCCCGCAAAGGCTCTTTTCCTCTCAAATCTCGGTATTTCGCCTGAACAGGTTATCCAGCTGAAGCAGATCCACTCCGACCGGGTGATCAGGATTGACGGCAATCACGCCGGTCGTCGGGCGACTGAACCTCGGGAACGTGCCGACGGAATCCTCCTCGCTCGATCAGGCCTGTTTGCTGTCGTCAAGACGGCCGACTGCGCTCCTGTTATGGCGATCTATCCCGAAGGCCGGGCCGTTTGTGCACTCCATGCCGGCTGGCGCGGAACGCGGGATCGGATCACCAAGAAGGGCCTCAGCCTCTTTCTCGCAGAAACCAAGGCCCGCCCTGATGAGCTTGTCGTCGCAATCGGCCCCTGCATCCGCCGCTGCTGTTACGAAGTCGGGCCGGAGGTTATCGAGCAGTTCGGGGAAGCGGGACATGACGTGAACCGCGTCGTCTCCGGCCGCTACCTGGACATCGTCGAAGCCAACCGGTTACAGGTCGAGGAATTAGGAATCTCTCGCTTCCTGGACTCCGGCATGTGCACCGCCTGCCGATCCGACCTGTTCTACTCCTACCGCCGCGAAGGCCAAACCGGCCGCCTCTGGGCCCTGGCGGGGTTTAGAGCCTAGGTGACCCTCACGGATACAGCTCAACATCGTGGCCGCTCGCCTGCACCCCCCGCTCGCCTTGGTATTGCTTCACTTGGCCGCTCATAATGTCCGTGACCTTCAGGGTGTACTGCAGATCAGTCAGAGAGCCCCAGAAGAACCAGTAGTGACCGTTAACCTCACGACCGTCGTGAATCTTCAGCACGAGCTCCATGTTGGCGGGATCAAAGAACCACAGGTAGCCGGCATTGGCGGCTGGGACTCCCTGAGGGAGTGTTACCGGCGCTCCTCGTCCCGTTGTACCGTTTGGTGTGGTCCAGTCTACTTCGACCAAGAAACGACTGATGTGAAGGGCCAGATCCGGCCGGTTCTGGCTGTCGAACAACGACTTGATCTCCGTTTCGGACAGCGCTCGGTTATAGAGCCTGACGTCGTCCACCAGACCCGCGACATCTTCCCGCTCACTAAACGGAGAGGCTCCGATATAGAGATCGGATTCGCTGTCCTGCAAAGTGACAGAGACTGACCGCTCGGCCACCAGCATCCCATTCAAATAGAACCGCGCTGTCGTACCATTCACCGTGTACACCAAATGGTACCACCAGGCATCTCCAGGGAACGACGACTGGAAAACGGCGTTGCTCCCGTTAAAGTACGCTGACGGGCCGCCAACACCCACGAGCGAAGAATAGAACCCGTAGGTCTCTTTGCCTGCCGAGCTTTGGGAAAAAATACAGTTGCCATTGTCCTGGTGCAGCCCAGGCACGTTCCCGGCCCAGAGGCGGACCCACGCGGCGACGGTAACCGCGCTTTGCAGAACCAATGAAGGTTTGATCGGAATCCTGAAGCCCGGTGAGGCGGTAGCAGACTCGGCAAAGCGTGCTGCTCCCCCGACCTGGCCGTACTTTTCGTACGAAACGAGCTGGCTGTTCACGACCCCGTGATTGCCGTAGCCCGAACTGTCCAGCCCCAGGTTATCCGGGGAATCAAACGTCCAATGTCCAACCAGCGAGGGGTCGGGCGCCAGGGTCTGCGAAATCGACCAGCTGAAGAGCGGCCAGTGTTGCGGGAAGTAGTCAAAAACTCGCGCCTCCGGGTCGGGAAGGGCGATGCCGACACTCGCCCCTGCACTGGCATAATCTGTAAAAGCCTGGCGATCGTAAAAGCTCTTCTGTACCCCTTGCGGAGTGCTGTATGTCCTGATAACTCCCGTTTGAAGATCGGTGACCTTCATTTCAGTTTGAACATCGGTCAGGCTTGCAAAGAAAAGCCAGAAACCGCCCCCGTTGGCGACCGCGCGGAAGTCCAGTATCTTGATGAGCAGCTCGGGGTTTTCCCGGCTGAAGAACCAAAAATACCCGGAATCCGAGCTGACCCCTTCCGCCTTTGCGCTTCCGCTCCCCTCCGGCGTCTGCCACCACATCTCTACTTTAAATCTGTTGCCGAGGAGGAACAGCGTTTCAGTGGTTCCAACCTGGGTGGCGTCAATCGCAACGTTATTGGCCCGATTAAAGTCCTCTTCGGACGTAAGTCTGGCCGTATTGGTTGCCGGGCCTACGGCCGACCCGCTCACCGCAAATTGAAGCTTCAGCGTAGTGCTGCTACCCGGCGCGATAGGCCGGTCGTAGGTGCACCGAATTTCTGAATCGGCCAAAGAGCAGTGCCAGCCGTCAGCCGACCCTTGAAAGGAACCGTAAGTCAGGCCATCGGGCGGAACATCGACCAATGCCAGCGGTTTGGTGGTTGCTCCGGAACCGACGTTGGAGACCGTTATCAGATACTCGGCCGGCTGGCCTACCGTGAAGTGATAACTCGTGTGAGCAGTGGTAACAGCGAGGTCGGGAACACCGCCGGGGAGTGCCGGGGGAACCGTTATCGCGAACAGTCCGCTATGGTCACTCCAATAGGCACACGACTCGATATATGTCCGGCCGAGGTAAACCTGGCTGGGGTTTGAGGGGGAAACGGCCAGAGCCCAGAGGGGGAGCTCCTCATCGTAACAACGGCCGGCACTCGCGAAAGAAGTCCAGGTACCGCCCGCGTCCGTACTCCGGTACACGTAGCGCCCGTTCGCCGCGTAAAGATTAGATGGGTTCAATGGGTCGATAACCAGCAACGCACCACAAAGCGGCGTCCCGTTGGGAAAGTTGGAGGCATATTCGTACCCCTGGCTCGCTTCCTGCCATGTCTGACCCCCATTGGTGCTCTTGTAGACACCGGGACTCCCGCAGATGGCCCAGCCCATTCCGCTTCCCGAGAGTTCCCCAAGCCCGACATAGAGCGTATCGGAGGAGACGGGATTGATGACAATCGAGCTGACTCGATTCGAAGGGACGCCGGAACCCGACGGGAACCAGGCCGCGCCACTGTCCGTCGTCTTGTACAACTGCCCGTTTTCGCCGCCGCAGTAGAGAATCTGCGGGCGTTTCGGGTCGATGGCCAAACTGAACCAGGGGCCTCCGGGAAGCCCGCTTCCGCCGGCTGACCAGTTCAGTCCGCTGTCCGTTGACCGCTGGATTCCCTGATCGGTGGCCACGTACACGATCGTCGGATCGGTAGGATCGATGACAATGGCCCTTACATCCAGACTCATTAACCCTGCGTTCCCCTCTGACCAGTTCAAGCCACCGTTGGTGCTGCGGTAGATGCCCTTTTTGCCTGTTGCGTCGGCCGCGGGGATGACGATGCAGTAGAGATTCTGGCCATTCTGAGGATCAACGGCTATCTGGCTGACAAAGACTCGGCCGTCATTGTTCTCCAAACCAGCGTCAGCCTTTCGCCAGGTCGTGCCCCAGTCGGTTGTTTTGAACACTCCCTCCCCCGGGGTTCGGTAGGAGTCTTCGCGATTGATGGCGACATAAATCACCGAATCATCGCGCGAATCCACGGTAATCGCCTTGACATAAGCGGGATCTACTCCGGTGATGGGTACACGCGTCCACTCATTGAGTCCCGCTTGGGCCAGCCCGAGAGACAGGATCCCAAAGGCAAGAACGAGGAGCCACTTAACAAAGTCGTGTTTCATTGCGTTACCTCGGCTGCTAATCACACTGCTAAGTTCTTCGCACTTAGTCTATCCCTCGGCCGCAGGAGCAGCAACAAGAAAGAAGACCCTTTGACACCACGTCGGGACGAGGCAAAAATGAGCGCCATGAGAAAGCTGCTGTCTGTCGGAATCATCCTCCTCTCTTGGCTGAGCGTCAGTGCCCAGGTGGCCAACGAAGGGCGACCGGCCACTTCCAACGTGCGCGGGGCCGAGTATCCGAAGATCAGGCCTGACCTGCGGGTGACTTTTCAAATCAAGGCGCCGACCGCCGAGAAG
>RPQK01000096.1 GCA_003819755.1 Acidobacteriota bacterium
CGAAACAATTGAGGCCATCAACCGGGGCTTCCCGCACTGGTTCTGCAAAAACTTCACCAGGCACAACAACAAGGAAGCCGACATCCCCTTCGATCAGCACATGCTCCTTGCCCTGATTGCCCCAAGAAGCGTTTACGTCGTCAGTGCCGAGGAAGACACTTGGGCCGACCCGAAAGGCGAATACCTCTCCCTGTATCACGCCGGGCCGGTCTACCGGCTGTTTGGACTGCAGACGGTCCCCGAGCAGATGCCGGCACTCGATTCCCCGGTTATTGCCGGCCGTGTCGGTTACCACATCCGACGCGGCAAGCATAACCTGACCCTCTACGACTGGATGCGCTATATGGATTTCACCGATTCTCTGTACAGGGAGTGGCCCGGAACGGGAAACCGGTGAAAGGACCTGCCATGAAACATGCGGGGACCTCATTCGCTCGCCAGTCGGGGTGCCGCGTCAAATCCTGCTATTATTCAGTCTAGTAATCTCCTAAGTGTGAGCGGCTACTTTCTTGGCCCGACTGGCGGACCGTCCGGCGGTCCAGCCCATGCTGAAAGGGAGACGAGACGTGGTCATATTTCACGCCGGCAGTCTTTCTGTCCCATTTTCAAGGATATCCCGGGTCTTCGAAGACCGGCACCCGGAAGTGAAGGTCCAGGCCGAGTCGGCTGGAAGCCGGGAATCGGCTCGCAAAGTCTCAGAGCAGGGTCGCAGGTGCGATGTGTTTGGCTCGGCGGACTACCAGGTGGTGCGAGAGCTTTTGCATCCGGGTTTTGCCGACTTCAACATCCTCTTTGCCACCAACGAGATGGTTATCGCCTTCACCGACAAATCCAGGGCGGCGGATCGGCTCGACAGCGACAACTGGCCTCAGATCCTGCTCGACGAAAGCCGTACGTTTGGCCGTTCTGACCCGAGTCACGACCCTTGCGGCTATCGCACTTTGATGACGCTCCAGCTGGCCGAAGACTATTACCGCGTGCCCGGGCTCGCCGCCCGGCTGGAACAGAAACACGGACGGGAGTTCATTCGGCCGAAGGAAACTGACCTGCTGGGCCTGCTTCAAGCCGGTGACATCGACTATCTGTTCATCTATAAATCGGTCACGGTTCAACACGGGCTGAGGTATATCGAGTTGCCCGATGAGATAAACCTTAAGCGTTTCGACCTGACCGAACGTTACAGGAAAGCTCGCGTCCGTATAACGGCAGGGCGGCCTGACCGGCTCGTGGAATTGACGGGTGAACCGATCGCATATTCGGTCACCATCCCCAAAAACGCGCCGAGCCCGGATCTCGCCGCAGACTGGATCGCCTTGCTGCTTTCGCCTGTCGGTAGAGCCGTCTTGGAGGAATGCGGTCAGCCGTTGATCCAGCCGCCGGTGGCCGAGGGCCACGGCCGCCTCCCGGCGGTTCTCGCGCCCCTGTGCGCTGAATCGGTGACACGCTCGTAGTGCGACCGGAAGTGCTTGAAAGGACCTCAAGGCCCCAAAGACGCGCCTTGTCCTTCAGGTCCTTGAAGTCCTTGGGGTCCTTGAGATCCTTCTAATTCTTACGCCTCCTCGACCACCTTCAGCTTCAGGGCCTCCGCCAGGGCGTAAATCGGTTCTTTTAGATCACCATAGAAGGTGACCCGGTGCCATCCCCACTGGTCCCATTCTGCAAAGAGCTTTTCCATGTCGCCTGCCGGTTCGACGCAGAGTTTTGTGCGGCAGGCGCGGTCGTCCGGGTCGTTCGCCACCGCTCTGCCGCGGTGGAAAATGATCTCCGGTTTCTTGCTGCTGATTTTCACCGTCGTCGTCATATAACCGAGGGGGAGAATCGACCGAACCGAGGCTCCCTGCCGGTCCTCGGAGTGTGTCAGAATCTCGTAACTGTTCGCCTCTCCTTTTGGTCCGAAAGCCCTGTTTGAGGCGACACAGTGAGCATAGATGATCTGTCCCTTCGCCGTATCGATGACCGGGTCGGAGATGTACCCGGGTCGTCCCTGGGTCAATTCGGTGATCGCTACCATGGTGGCCGTCGATTCGACGTCGCATTCGCAGGCGCCGATCAACCCTTCGTTGCACAGTTCATGAAAACCCAGGCAGGGGTAGGCATGGATGTGCCCCCCGTAGAAGCCCCCCAGGCAATTAACGGTGATTGCGTTGGCCGCGTGCTTTCTCAGCACGGACCTCATACCAAGATACATGGCCGCCGAAGCCTCCAGGGTCTCTTTGCTGACTCCCTCGACTCGCGCCGCCCCCTTCACCCAGCGTTCCGCGACCTCTCTCGATTGGTCGCGGTCAGCCGCTTTCCACGCATCATTCAGCTCGGCGAAAGAGACGCGCTCGACGGGGATGCCCGCGATTGGGTCTGCGGCGCCTGCGTTCTGGTCCCTGATCGCCAGAATCCTCGACGCCTTTAGACTTCGCACGCACTCCGCAGCCGACAATGTCTTCACGGGATCGGGGCGGGAGCCCAAATCGCCGCTCTTGGCGGTTCGTTCCTTTCTTATCCGCGCTGTCGCGGCCGCGAACTCCGCCGGTGACGCGCCCTTGCGGAAGCACTGAACCATGGCGACGACGTCGTCCAGCCGGGAGGAAGCGACAAAGCCGAAATTAGGCGCCTTGGAACGAAGCATGGCGGCGGTGTAAACGAGAAAACCTCCGCTTCCACCGTACTGGAAGTCGGCATATAGCACTGGCCGCCCCGTCGCCACGGCGGGCTGAACAGCCTTGTTCCAGCAGTTCAGCTGGTAGACAAGATAACCGTCCACGGGCGCGGCCCCGTCCTCGGCGAGGAGCTTCTGAGTTTCCTCCTCGTTCTTGGCCATTGACGTGAGAAACTCGAAGCCGGGGCATTGCTTGCGCAGTTCGGCATTCACCCGGTCCATCACCGGGACGAAATCAAAGCCTTGGTTGGGCCAGTCCGGACGGTTCTGCACGGGTTCATGCAGCGCATAGATGATTCTTATCCGAGTTTTCTCGCTGGGTAGCGCGCCCGCGAGACCAGTAACGCCCAGGCAGCTGATCGCGCCGGCACAAGCCGCTCCCCCGGTGATCAGGAATCTGCGGCGGTTTACCTGACAACAACGGCACCCCACTATCGGCCTTTCAGTGTGCATAGGCTTCCCTTTCGTATGGTGGGATACTACGGCGAGCAATCTCAATATTCAATGATCCGGGTCAGGGAAAATTTCCCGGGTCAGTGTTGGATCTTAGCTCCACAAGCGGCCCGGAGGCTGGGTTTTGGCTCTCGGCATGCCGTTTGCAACAACTCGCTGCATGATTACCACAATTTTGGTCGTTCTTCTCGTCCTTCTGTTACTGGGCGGGATTCCAACTTACCGTTACAGAAGGAGATCGTTGGGGAGGGAAACTGGATACAACGACCCGACTTACGGCCCCTACTACCGACGGAGTCGCTGGAGCGCCGCTCCCGCCGGCGTGCTGGCGATCGTCGCCCTGGTGGTTCTGCTCATTGTTCTGTTCTGATCGAAGCAAGCCAAGGACCTCAGGGACCTCAAGGACCTCAAGGACCTCAAGGACAGTCTTTGGCCTTCAGGTCCTTCAGGTCCTTGAGGTCCTTCGTCACTCCTGTCTGAGCGCAATCACCGGGTTTACATTTGCGGCTCGCCGAGCCGGGATCCAACAGGCCACGAGCGCTACCGCCGCGAGGAACAACGAGACGATCAGAAAGGTCAGCGGATCGGCTGGCTTCACCTCATAGAGCAGGTCGGTCAACACCCGTGTCAAAGCGAACGCGCCCCCCAGGCCAAGAAGAATGCCTATCCCGGCCAGCTTCATGCCGTCTCGCAACACGAGACCGAGCACGTCTGTCTTTTTTGCCCCCAGCGCGACGCGTATCCCTATCTCATTGGTTCTCTGGGTGACCGCGTAGGCTATCACACCGTAGATCCCTACTGCTCCGAGGAGCAGTGCCAGACCTCCGAAGAGACCAATTAGAACCAGATTGAAACGGGGCTGCCAAACACAATCGGCGATAACCTCTTCCAGCGTCTTGATGTTGGAGACTGGAACCTGCCGGTTTAGGCCCCAAACCATGTCCCGCACGCCGGCCGCTATCCGGGACGGCTCTCCCTCCGTGCGAACAAGCACCGTCATGCCGGAGAGGTGAGGGGCATCGCTCGAGAAATAGGAGGATTGTGAAAAGGGAAGGTAAATCTCGTTGTCCGCCTCCCCCGTCCAGCTGCTCTGTTTGACGTTACTGACGACACCCACTATGGTGCGCAGCTTCGGCGTACTTCGTGGTTCATCGAACGCGACCCGCTTGCCGACCGGGTCTTCGCCAGGCCACTGCTCATCAGCCAGATTCTGGTTGATGATTGCGACCGCCTGGCCATCGGCCCGGTCCTGCTCCGAAAAATCTCGTCCCCGCACCAGCCTTATCTGCATCGTGCGGAAATATCCGGGCTGGCAGACGCGATAAGCCGCATCGACTTCCTCCCCGGGTTTCGGCAACGCCCGCCCTTCGATGTTCAAACCCAAAGTCCAGACATCGCCTGCCAGCGGGAGGTGATTGACGGAACCCATTGAGATCACTCCAGGAAGCGCTTGAATCCTCTCCCTCAACTCACGGTAGAACGCCTCTCGTCTCTGGCCGATCATGTCCGGCTGACCCTGCAACGACAGGTCCAGGGCGAGGACGTTGTGTGGATTGAAACCGGGATCGACCGCGGACAGGCGAGTAAAGCTGCGGAGCATCAGCCCGGCACCGACCAAGGTGATCAAGGCAAGTGAGATTTCTGCCACGACCAGCATGCTTCGCAGACGGGATCTTCCGTTCAGGGCGACTGTCCCGGCACCGGCCTGCCGCAGGCCGCCGTGCAGATTGCGGCGGACCGCGTGCACTGCCGGGGCAAGGCCGAAGACCAGGCCGGCCAGGACCGCGACGCCAAGTGTGAACAGGAGTGTCGTTGAATCAAGGCTGATCTCGGCGAGGCGCGGCATGCGGAGGCGAAACGAGGAGGCCTCTCCGGACATCAGGCTCTTAATCCATGCGATGCTCAGATAACCGAACAGCAGGCCGACAACGCCGGCAACAACCGCCAGACCCAGGCTTTCGGTCAGCAACTGGCGAACCGTTCGCCAGCGAGTGGCGCCGAGGGCCGTTCGAATGGCGATCTCCTTTTGCCGGGCCGTAGCGCGCACCAGGAGAAGGTTGGCCACATTGGCGCAGGCAATCAGCAGAACAAAGACCACCGCGCCCGAGAGGACCAACAGCGCCTGTCGAATGTTCCCCACCACCTGTTCGAGCAAAGGCTTCACCTCGACCGTACGCCCGGTGTTCGAATCCGGATATGCGGCTTCCAGGCGTTTGCAGATGCCATCCATCTCGGCCTGTGCTTGCCCGAGTGACACGTCAGGCTTAAGCCGGGCAAAGATTCGAAGCGATTGCCCGCCGCGCGAAGCGGCACGCTCCCGAAGGTCGAGCGGCGCCGCCAGTTCCGCCTTCGTTGCCCAGAAGGGGGCAAAGCGGAACTGGGGGGGCATCACGCCGACGACCGTATAGGACTGGCCGCTGAGCAGCAGCTCCTGGCCCACGATATTCGGGTTGCCGCCGAAACGCCGCTGCCAGAGGGAGTTCCCGAGCACCAGGACGCGGTTCTCCCCGTTGAAGTCGTCAGCCTGAAAGGTCCTCCCAAGGAGGGGCGGAACCCCAAGCAGTTCGAACATTCCTTCGCCGAACCGAATACCGGAAACGGCCTCGGCCCGCTCCCCGCTCAGAATTCCGCCCCAAATCTCGGCCGCTGCCATCCCGTCGAAACTCCGACTCTCGGCCCGAAAATCCAGGAAATCCGCGGGCGAAATAGGTCCCTGCCCCTCATGAAGCACTGTGACCAGGGTCTCCGGTTCTTTATAAGCCAGCGGTTTGAGCAGGACCGCGTCGACGACTGTGAAAATCGCGGCGTTGGCGCCGATGCCGAGCGCCAGGGTTAATACGGCGACCGTGGTGAACCCGGGGTTTCTCAGGAGGGTGCGGCCCGTGTAAGTGAGGTCCTTGACGAAGGTTTCCAACCAGGGAAGAGTCCGACGGTCCCTGTAATCTTCTTTGACGCTTTCCACCGCCCCGAACTTGAGAAGGGCATCTCGGCGCGCCCTCTGCGGGTCCATTCCGGCACGGACGTTATCCGCGATGTGTAACTGGAGATGGCTCTCGATCTCGTCGAGCAACTCCCGATCCTGCCGGTCTTTCTTAAACACGCCGCCCAACCGGGCAAAGAACGCTCGTAATGCTTTCATGCCGACTCCTGACCAGGAGACAGGAAACGGGCTATGATAGCCGTCGCCCGTTCCCACTCCCGCTCTTCCCTCTGCAGCTGCTTACGGCCAGAGGGTGTCAGCGTGTAGTACTTCGCCTTCCGATTGTTCTCTGACGCGCCCCATCGGGATGAAACGGAACCCTCCTGTTCGAGCTTCAGAAGGGCGGGGTAGATCGTTCCATAATTGACACACAGCAGTTGACCGCTCGTTTGCTCGATCCGCCGGGCAAGCCCGTAGCCGTGCAGCGGCCCCATGGTGTCCAGGGTTTTCAGAATCATCAGGGCAAGAGTGCCTTGCCAGACCTCGGTTTTCTCGGCCATTAGTTCTCCTATTGGGTTCCAATATGGCATGGTTCGTATGGGAATGCAATAGAAGGCTCTTGCGACGGACTGACACGGACCGCCATGGAGGGATTCGGACAGATTCACTTTCGCGAACCGTAAGTGGAACCACTTCATGGACCAGGTGCTATCGTCTATACCACGTCGACCTCGGGGGCGTGAAGCCGAGCTACCTGGGCGCCCGGCGGAGAGTTTTCGGATACGGTCAGCCTGAATCGTGCTAGGATGGGCCCGTTGGTACGTATACGTATGAAAGGACCTCAAGGACCCCAACGACCTCAAGGACCGGAAGGACGTAAAGAGATTTCAGTCCCACGTCCTTGCGGTCCTTGCGGTCCTTGAGGTCTTTTTTTCTGCCGAGGAGCCTGGCGTATGTTAAGCGGTCATCAGATTGCCATGGCGTTGAGGGCAGGCTATCTGACCATGCATAGGCAGACCCAGGCTCAACTTGCCGAAATAGGCGTTACCGCCGATCAATTTGTTGTTCTCAGCGTCCTGGCAGAACGCGACGGGATTACCCAGCAGGAATTGGTCAGGCGGGCTTCGTCCGACCCGAACACCATGCGGTCAATGCTGGTTCTCCTGGAGCGAAGAGGGTTCGTCGGGCGTGAACGGCACCCCACCGACGGGCGCGCTCGTTTCGTTACCCTGACCCCCGCGGGGAGGGAGATGCAGGAACGGATTTTGAACCTGCTCCAGCCCCTTCAGGAGCGTCTTCTGTCCCTTTTCGATGCCAGCGAGGCCGACCATCTGGTCGACTTGTTAGCGCGTATCTCTACGATCTAGGAGGCTTCTATGCTCAGCTCACTGCGGTGTTGTTTTGGCTGGTCTGTCATCCTCTTTACCCTGGTTGTTGCTTCCGCCCCCGCTTTACAGGCCCAGGCGGCTCAGCCGCGGGCTCCGCAAGCCGCGCCCGGGGCTAACGTTGTCTCACCGGAAGTGCTTTCCGATCACCGCGTCACGTTCCGCATCCTGGCGCCCAAGGCCGCCGAAGTAACGCTGCGGGGCGACTGGATGGAAGGCTCGGCCATTGAGAGGCTCTCCAAGGCAGAGGACGGCGTCTGGTCGGTGACAGTCGGACCGCTGGTTCCCGATTTCTACAGTTATTCATTCACCGTTGACGGGGTGAAAACGGTGGATCCGCGGAACGCGACCCTGAAACAGGGAGTGACGAGCGTTGACAGTATGGTCTTTGTCGCCGGTCCGGAAGCCGACTTCCAGGACAACGCGCCCGTTCAGCACGGGCAAATCCGGCAGGTCTGGTACCAGTCGTCCACCCTGGGGATGCAGCGCCGCATGCACGTCTATACGCCCCCGGGATACGACGCCGGCAAGGACCGCTATCCGGTGTTTTACCTGCTCCACGGCGGCGGGGACGAGGATTCAGGATGGAGCACGATCGGCCGTGCCGGGTTCATCCTGGACAATCTTCTGGCGCAGAAGAAAGCCAAGCCCATGCTCGTCGTCATGCCCAACGGAAGTCTCCCGATGCCGGCGAATCTGCCTCGAGTTGCTCCCGGCACGACGCCATCGCCCGAAGTCGCCGCGGCCATCGCTGCCGCCAGGGCCCGGTTTGTGGGCGAGCTGATGGAGAATGTGATTCCGGCCATCGAGAAGAACTTCCGGGTCCTGACCGGCCGAGAGAATCGCGCCCTTGCGGGTCTTTCGATGGGTGGCGGCCAGACGCTGCAGGTCATTACTGCCCACCCGGATCAGTTTGCCTATGTCGGCGTGTGGAGCGCCGGCATCGGTCAGGATGCGGCCGAGTGGGAGAAGCGCAATGAAGCCTTCCTCTCAAACCCCAGGCTGAATACCTGGATCAAGTTGTTTTCCATAAGCGTCGGAGACAAGGATTTCACGTTCAATGGCTCGAAGGCCCTGAACCAGATCCTGGATAAACGCGGGATCAAGAATCGGCTGCATATCAGCGGCGGAGGCCACACCTGGATCAACTGGCGTCATTACCTGCGCGATCTCGCTTCGGAACTTTTCAGAACTTCATAAGCTGCGCTCAGGAGGGAGAAACCAATGCGCCGAAGAACCCTTCATCGACTCGTGATATTCGTATCGGTTAGTCTCGTTCCCTCAGCTCTGTTCCTTGGCACCGAATCGAATGCAGGTCCGAAACAACCTGTTGTCCAAGGGAAGAAAGCGCCTACCCTCACAGTTGAAGGACTGACTTTCAAAGACCTGAACAAGAACGGCAAGCTCGACAAGTACGAGGACTGGCGCCTTACGGTAGACCAACGGGCCGCGGACCTCGTCTCTCAGATGACGGTGGAAGAGAAGGCGGGCTTGATGATTCACTCCTCGCTCATGGGATTCACCGGTCCGGGCGGGGTGGTGCTTGATGCTCCCCCGCCCCCACGACCCGGCAGTCCCGCGGGTTTTGCGCCTCCACGGCGTGAGGGCATCGAGCCGATGGACCGGCCGACACCGAGTGAGCTTATCGTGAAGCGGAATGTGCGCTGGGTCCTGCTTCGCCCGAATCGGACCGAAACACCTGCCGTCTCGGCCACGTTCGTCAACGGCCTGCAGGAAATAGCGGAAGGCTCCCGGCTGGGGATTCCCCTGGCTCTCAGTTCCGATCCCCGGCATTCGGTCAGTCGGCCTGGTGCCGGCCCATTTCCGCAGTCAGGCGAACCTGTTCCGCCCAACATTTCGCAGTGGCCCGAGCAGATCGGATTGGCGGCGGCCGGCGACCCGGCGCTGGTCCGCGAATTCGGCCGGATTGCCGCCCAGGAGTTTCGTGCCCTGGGCCTGCAGGTAATCCTCGCGCCGATGGCTGACGTCACGACCGAACCCCGTTGGAACCGGATAGCGGGAACGTTCGGCGAAGATGCCGGCACCAGCGCACGGCTGGTCAAGGCGTTTGTCGAAGGTTTCCAGGGTAAACGGCTGGGACCGGAGAGCGTGCTCTGCGTTACCAAGCATTTCCCCGGGGATGGGCCGGTCAAAGAGGGCCTCGACCCGCACAACGACTACGGTAAGTGGCAAGTCTACCCGGGCAAGAACTTCGACCACCATCTGGTACCCTTTAAGGCCGCGTTCGAGGCCGCAACGGGGGGAATCATGCCCGGCTATGCAATCCCGGAAGGGATCGATACCGTCGGCATGAACTTCTCCAAGATCATTGTGACCGACCTGCTCCGCCGGAAGTTCAACTTCAACGGAGTCGTCATAACCGATTGGCTCCGAAATATGCCCTGGGGCGTCGAGCAGCTGAGCGAAAAAGAGCGCCAACTGCGCATGGTCGAGGCCGGAGTCGACCAGATCGGAGGGGACAACAACCCCCGCTACATCATCGAGCTTGTTCGCGATGGCAAGGTGCCCGAATCGCGGCTGGATGAATCGGCTCGCCGGGTGCTCAAACCGATGTTCGAGCTCGGCCTGTTCGAGAACCCGTATGTGAGTCCCGAACGCGCGTCTGCGGTGGTTGCGAGCAAGACGTTCAAGGCGGCGGGCGATCTCGCTCAAAGGAAGTCGATAGTCCTCGTTAAGAACGCAGACCGTCTGTTGCCGGCGCCTTCCGGGAAGAAGCTGTACGTCCAGAACATCAGCCCGGAAGTCGCCCGTGGCTACGCGACACTCGTCGACGATCCGAAGCAGGCTGACCTTGCAATCATCGCGGTAAACGCTCCTTTCGCGGTGCACAAAGGCGGAGCGAGCTTCTTCCGAGGCGCGCATGAAGGGACGCTTGCCTATGCGGGTGCCGAGAATGCTTCCGAGTTGGAGGGTATCCGCAAGCTGGCGGCATCCGGGACGCCGACGGTCGTTTGCATGTACATGGACCGCCCGGCTGTGCTGACCGAGTTCATTGATCAGGTCGGGGCAGCTCTGGTTCACTTCAGCTCGAGTGACGCTGCGCTTCTTGACGTCGTCTTTGGTCGTTTTCGCCCATCGGGCAAGCTCCCCTTCGATCTGCCGCGCGACATGGAATCGGTGACGCGGCAGAAGGAGGACGTGCCCCACGACCTGGCCAACCCGCTTTTCCGAACCGGGTTTGGCTTGAAGTATTAGCAGGATCGATGGGACCCCCGGATTAGAGGCCAGGCGAAGCGAAGGGGAACCGAACGAAAAACGCGGGTCTCGCATCTGAATAGAAAGATCTGATCAGCGGTATGATCTTCGGGAGGGAGCTCCTGGCCAGTCATACTATCCGTTGTCTCTTCTCGCTTGGGCTCTGCTTCGCTTTGAACTCGGCTCCGAATGAGCCGGCGCTCGCAAGTCGTCTGTGGTCCGCTCACAGCAATTCCGGACATCCCTTCCCAGAACCGAACACCTGCCGGCTTTCTTCCGCTGTCTGCATATTCACACAGCCGCTCCGCGGCGAGCCGCTTCGCTCCACGTCGTGCGCGGGCTCTTTAAAAAGCTTGGCATTGTTCTTGCTATCCAGTCCTAAAGGGGGAGGAGACAATGAGTAAGCTAACTCAGGACTTTCGTTTCAGCTGGCGGCAGTTGCGGCACAACCCGGGCTTTACGTTCGTCGCCACTCTCACGTTGGCGCTGGGAATCGGGGCGAACAGCGCGATCTTCAGCATAATTAACGAGCATCTGCTGCGGCCGTTGCCTTATCCCGAGCCGGAGCGAATCGTCGCGCTTTGGGATGTGAAGCGTGATTGGCCCGAGGGGAAAAGGGAGCAGGTGACTTACCTTAACTACCTTGAGTGGCGCGCGCAAAACCAGGTTTTCTCCGAAATGTCGGCTTTCGCGTACGGGAACGCGAACTACAGCGGAGATGGCGAGGCCGTGCGCGTTAATGGGCTCTCGGTGACCGAAGGGTACTTTCGTGTACTCGGCGTGCAACCCCTGCTGGGACGTACGTTCACTCCCGAGGAATGCGCGTCTGACGCGAACCCGGCGGTAGTCTTGGGGTACAAGTTCTGGCAGAGCCAGTTGGGTGGGGGAGCGGATGTCATTGGCCGGATCATACGCCTGAACGGACAGTCTCATACCGTCGTCGGAGTGATGCCGCCGCAGTGCAGCGGGCTGTTTGTCTTCTTCGGGTACCAGTACGCCCCGGAACTGTGGACTCCCCTGACTCCGAAACCGTGGCAGGCTTTTCGCGGAAACCATTCGTGGTTCGCGATTGCGCGCCTGAAATCCGGGGTCACATTGGAGCGCGCTCAGGCCGACATGCGCGTGATCGGCGGCCGTCTGGCACAACAATACCCTGAGAACAAGGACTGGGAGGTCCGGGTCGGAAATCTGCAGGAGACGATTTTCGGTTCAACCCGGCCGGTTCTCCTGTCCCTGCTGGCTGCCGTCGGGCTCGTCTTGCTCATTGCCTGTATCAACGTCGCCAATCTGCTTCTCGGGCGGGCGTCTCGACGGGAGAAGGAGATTGCGATCCGCACGGCAGTTGGCGCTAGCCGGCTGCGGATCGTCCGACAACTGTTGACCGAGAGTCTGATGCTCTCCGTAATGGGCGGGGGCGCCGGCTTGCTGCTCGCCTACTGGATCATTGCGAGCCTCAACAGTTCGCTTCCCGGGGATCGGTTCATACTAACACCAGTGCAGATCGATGGCGGTGTTGCAGCCTTCAGTTTGGTAATCTCAGCAGTCACCGCAGTCCTCATCGGCTTGTTTCCTGCTCTCCGCGCGTCCCGAACGAATGTCAATGAGAGCCTTAAAGAGGGGACGAGAGGATCGCTGAGTTTCGGGAGGCATCGCTTGAGCAGGGTCCTGGTTGTCGGAGAAGTCACTCTCTCTTTGGTTCTGCTGATCGGGGCGGGGCTCCTGGTGCAGACGTTTCGACAATTGTGGCAGGTAGACCTCGGGTTCCGTCCCGACAAAGTCCTGGCGATGTCGCTGGCCCTGTCCGAAGCTCGCTACCCGGATGCGCAGAAGTCGACCGCCTTCTATCGACAGCTGCTGCAACGGGTGGAATCCCTCCCCGGCGTTGCCGCGGCCGCCGTGACCAGCCGTCTGCCGCTCGCGGGCTCTCAGGGAACTGCTTTTGCGATTGAGGGGCGACCTGCGCCGAAGCCGGGCGAACACCCGGTGGCGGGGCGTGTGATAGCGAGCAGTCATTACTTCGATACCTTGCAGATCCCGCTTCAGCGGGGACGCTGTTTTTCGGAACAGGATAATGGGAGTTCCGAAAAGGTGGCCCTGGTCAGCGCGAGTCTGGCCCGCCGTTACTGGGGAGACGCCGATCCGGTCGGCCACTCGTTGTGGCACAGTGCCGCCGGGCAGACGCAACGGGCCAGGATTGTCGGCGTCGTGTCCAATGTGCGGCAAGACGGCCTGGAGGAGGAATCGCGGCCGATCATTTACTTTCCACACACCCAGATCCCCGACTCGTTCCTGACCTTGGTTGTCCGTACGCACGGAGATCCCCTTGATCTGGTTACTGCTATACGGAAGGAGCTGGCCGGCCTGGATCCAGATCAGCCCGTGTTTGACATTAGGACGATGGATGGCCGACTCTCCCAGTACCTGGCCGGACGCTGGCTCGTGTTGACCCTGATGGGCGGCTTTTCCTTGGTTGCGCTACTACTTGCGATGATCGGCCTGTACGGTGTCATCTCCTATTCGGTGACTGTCCGTACTCGAGAGATCGGCGTTCGCCTCGCTCTGGGCGCTTGTCGTGGGGAGGTGATGCGGATGGTCTTAAGGCAGGGGCTCGTCCTGGTTCTGCTGGGAGTCGGGCTGGGCTTGGTGCTGGCCGGCGGAGTCACGGGGATTCTCGGAAGCCAGTTGTACGGGGTGACCCCCACCGACCCGGCCACTTTTGCGGCTGTCGTAGCTTTGCTGGTGCTCGTGGCCCTGGGCGCCTGCTATCTTCCGGCCCGCCGGGCCACTCGCATTGAGCCGATCACGGCGCTGCGATGGGAATAAGGGTGACGCCATTGCAGGAGAGAGTGCGCCCGAATAGAATCAAGAAGGATGTCAGAAGAACCGCTTCGCAGCTGCGAATTTGACAGCAAGGATCTCATCGTAAAGCTCGACCTGCAATTCCCCGCTGAGATGAGCGCCCTGGCTGGTGTCGTTGCGCAGGTCATGGACGTTATTCGAGAAATCGGGTGCGCTCGCACCAAAGAGTTCGATGTTGAGCTGGCCCTCCACGAGGCCCTGGTTAACGCGGTCGTTCACGGGTGCCGCAAAGACACGAACAAGTTGATTCAGCTGACCGTATGTTGCGACAAGTCGCGCGGACTGCTCATGATCGTCCGCGATCCCGGCCCAGGTTTTGACGTTAACTCTATCCCCAGCCCGGTTCGCGGGCAGAATCTCTTCTCTTCGGGAGGCCGGGGAATCTTCCTGATCAATCGTCTGATGGATGAGGTGCAGTTCCTGGAGGGCGGCACCGAAATCCGAATGCTCAAGCGCTCAGATGAACCCGGGGCATCGCCCCATAAGCGCTAACTAAGTGGCTCTCAACCATTTTCATTTCCTGCCCGGTTTTACTGCCCGTTCCGACGTTAATTCTTGCACGTGATTCCAGCCTTCAATTCGCTCGCGCGAGCCTCCTCACGCCTCCGGCGTAAGGAAGTAACCGAGCCCTGGCCTCATTGGTTTGCCCAGGCCCGTCTTCCGGCAAAGGGCAAGCCGTGGCTCCCGCACTTCACAGGCTCGGCGCGCTCGCGAAATGTTGGGCGGTTCGAAGATACGTACAAGGAACAGGGCATGGCCATAGCAGAGGGTGGCCATGCCTGGCCTGGCTACCTCCTCACGCCGGAGGTGTGAGAGGAGAGTAGCCGGGGGTGGAGCCGTTTTTCAGGCGA
>RPQK01000097.1 GCA_003819755.1 Acidobacteriota bacterium
ATTGTGCATCGCAGGCGGGACGCCTGCGGCCCCAGTGCAGGCGAGACGCCTGCGCTCCCAGGGACGCCTGCGCTTCCAGGGATCTCCCGGCCACGCGCCGCCTCCACTCGGACGAGCAGGGTGGCATCCAAATCCTCTATGTCATCAGCGGGATGGCTCTGGTGCTGTTGATCGCTCTGATCATGAACACCGGCTACCAGACCCAGAACAAAATCAGGATGCAGAACACGGTCGATGCCTCCCTGATTTCGGGTACCAAGTGGATCGCCCGGGGAATGAACATCGTGTCCATGGACAACGTGGGGATGACCCAGGTGCTGGGCATCATAATCACGCTGCGCGCCATGGACCAGACGATGCGCAACTTGCACAAGTACAAGGTCCCGTACATCGCCCACGAAGCGACTCTTTACATCCCCTTTGTCGGACCAGCCATTTACGCGGCCCTTATTCCTTTCCGATGGGGAGGCTATGCGATCGCCACGGCCCTTGAGAGCAGCCAGGTGGTCGAAAAGATGACAAAACCGCCAAGCGGCAACGACAAGGGTGGGTGGCTCTGGCTGCTCATGAGACTATTCGGGTACCTCAGCGATTTCACAGTCAAAGTCACGCCGGTTATGGCTGCCATTACTCCGATCGAGGTCGCCCGAGGGAACGGGGCCGAGCTTGCCTTAGCCTTCCAGGTTGCAGAAGGTGGAGGAGTGCTCGGTTCGGGCGTGAATGTGATCCCGGTCCTTCCTGTGCATCTCGGCAAATTCAACCCCGATCTCTGCGACCCGACCAAGAACGGTTCCCCCGCCAACACAGTGCAGATGAGAGGCTATCGTCCGCTGCTCGGCTACGACCTCCACGAAGGCACGATAGAGCATTATCGTACCTTTCCGATGCTGGTCACAGCGATCTGGTTCTATGTCGCCGCACCGGCCGTGTACCTGGCCTTCGAAGAGTACAACTACCTGATGCTGTGCTCTGGCGGGTACTCGCCCCCGACCAAGTACACGCACTCCGTTCCGGTCAGCCCGTACTGCGCGGCGTCCGGCGACCCCTTGGTAACGTCAATCAAGTGGGCCCGCGAGCGATGGGAGATAACGGAAATCCTGGACTACGAGGACGAATATCAGCCCCTCAATACGAAGAGAAACGGCCTCTATTGCCAGCCGGTCAAAGCGCCTGCTGGAATGACTGGGCCCTCGGAGGGCCAGATCAGCGGCCAAACGGATTTGGATAGTTTTAAGGACCAGTACGCCGGGCAGGACCAACCGATCGATGAGCAGAACCGGTTCAATAACGCTTACGAACATGAGTACTCGGCAGGCGAGTACACGACGGGCGCGGGATCGACTCCGGGTGGAGCTCGTGTGGAAAACGCCAGTTCGTGCTGCGGTGGAGGAATCCCCGAGCCGGATCTTACGCCTGAGCAAGTGAAGAACGGGTTGCTCCCGGATACGAAACCCTGCCAGGGCTGCGATTTGTGGAGATCGTCGGTCATTACCTGGAAAGAGCTTGATGGGACCCAGTGTGAAGAGATAGGCACCGGGAGCGGCATTGCCAAAAACAACAACTTCCTCCATGTCGACCAGGACGGGCTGACCGCCAGCTGCGGGGTCAAGAAGGACGATTGGTTGGTCGCGCAGGGAATCGGGCTTTACAGAATAACGTCGGTTCAGACGGACGTCCTTTTCGTGAGCCCCAGTTTTCCTGACGCCTATGTGGAATCTCCCGAGAACCCGTATCCCCCCACGATTCAATTCAGTTTGCGCAAGCGGCAGAAGAGGTGGGAGGAAACTGTTGTCGAGACCCGGTTCGAGAACGGGATGAAGGAAGTGAAGTTGGATGTCGACCAGACCTTGAAGAGCGCCGATCAGGACAAAATGCCGAAGCCCTACATGCTGGGAACCGAGGAGATGGCGAAGAAGTCGACGGAGGAGATGATTCGCCAGACAGCAGACGCGCTCAACTTCCTGGGCGTGGCTCGCAGCATCGGCGGCCTGACTAAGGCCAGGGTCCTGGGGACGAGCATCACCCCGACGGGCGGGAAATATGAGTTTTTCGGCTTCCCGGCGTCCCGCCTGGCTATCAACGATCGCTTCCACACCTATGCCCAGGCGCAGGTCTTTAACTCTACCAGCTGGGACATGTTCACCCAGGACTGGCATACCAAGCTGGTCAGAACCACGGCTCTTTCCCGGATCCTGAACAAGTGGAGCTTCGGGGTCGGTGGCGAGGTATTGGATGCGTTTAACAAACACTAACCAGCGCGGGAACGCCGCCCTCGAGGCGGTCTTCTGCATTCCGTTTCTGGTTTTCTTTTTCATCGTGGCGATCAACCTGTCGAAAGCCTCGGTGGTAAAGAACACGAGCCACGCGGCGAGCCGGCTGCTGGCCTGGCACGCGGCCAAGCCCGGAATGCAGCAACCAGACGCGCAGACGGTCGCCAACCTCTTCTTTCAGGGCCACGAGATCGAAACACGCCAGGAGGACGGAACGGTTGTGGACCTCGAGGGGGCCACCGGCAACGCGCAGCAACTCGCCGATCAGACGCCTGAACTGGCGGAGGCGCAAGACGACATCCAGAAGGCTAAGGAATCCTACCAGAAGGTCGGATCAATCGGTGACGAGGGGGTCGTTGATTCAAGCTTCGTCACCGAGATCCTTCAGAAGTTCCTGGGGAAACTGGGGTCGCAGAACACCTATGCCGTGAGTTATGAATTCACGCCCTTTTTTGGGAAGAACGTGTTCAGCCCGCCGGACCCGAAAAAGCCGGCCGGAACATATCAGGGGTTACTCGCAGCCAGAAGAATCGAGAGTGGCGTCTATATCGGCGCGAACGATTACTCGCATGCAGAGATTGGGGATTGGATGTCTATTGCCAGTGACACGATCTGGTCGACCGTCAAGAAGGTGATATGGCCCTTCTAAGACTCCGTTGCTTCAGAGCGCTGATCATCGTCGGCATCGTCGCTGGGGGCTTGCTGGCCGGCCTGTGGCTTGGTCCGCGTCAGCAAAAGGTCCAGGCGGATTTCTATATCGACCTCCTCCGCAGCCTTCAGTTACCGGCCTTCGACAAGGCCGGGAGCGAGTCTGAAGTGCACCGCCTCAAGGTCAACGGCCAGAACATGTTCTACTCGATTCACTCGACGGACAAGCCGATTGACAAGCTGTTCGACGATTACCGCGAGCACATCCTGAAGCGGGACATGGAGAAGCTCGAGCAGCTCGGAAAGGAATACGGCGCGGTCCAGATGGCGCCGGAGTACCAAAAGGTCCTCGACCCGGTTCGCCCTTACCTCCAGATCCTCATCTCTGACAACATCATCCAGCAGAACAACAACGAGTGGGGTTTTCTCTTCGCTTTGACGAAGAACCTTAGTGACCAGAACAGCCTTCCCGACCTGCGCGCCCGCTGGGAAAAGTTCCTCCAGACCGGGAATCTCGGTGTGCTTGGCGTGGCCAACACGCTGATCGCTTTTCGTGAGCCGGGCGCTAAACAGACAGGTTACATGCGCTTGTGGACCGGCCCTGATTTCAACCTGCTCAAGCTCCTCCCGTCGGAGGGTGAAGACCCCCCAGGCAAGGAGATGCCCGACATGCCGGGTCCGGACGGGGCTCGCCGTTTCCTGTCGGTCGAGGAAATGAACGATCAGGCGGGAAGCGTGACCAACTGCTACCTCGTCCGGGGGAGATCCGTAGACCGCGTCCGAAGTGACGTGACCAGCCGCCTGCGAGCGGCCGGTTGGAGCCAGGGGCTGCCGGAAGACCTGATCCCGAAGGGCGGCGAGTACAGTGCCGTCTATTTTCAGAAAAAAGGATCCTTTGCGACTTTCTCGTTCATTCGAAAAGACGATGAGGTGTTCTACATCGCTTCTCGAAAGTTCGAATGACGACGGAGAACCAGAATGAATTCGAAAAAAATGCTTATTGTGGCGGTTGTTCTGGGCATCGTCGCGGTGATCGCCGTGAACCTGTATGTCCGGCGGGTCGAAACCTCGTACACCAGCGACCAGATTGTGGTCTATCGGGCCAAAGCCGCGCTGACCGTCGGCAAGCCGGTCAACATGAAAAACGTGGAAAAGGTGACCCTATCGCGCAAGGCTTTTGGGTCCGCCTCCAAAGTGGCGGTGACCGAAAGGGACGCCCCCCTGCTGCAGGCGGCGGTCGTCGCAAAGCCGATTGGAACGGGGGACATTCTTCTCTTCACGCACTTTGACCGCGCGATTGACGGAGGCCTGCGAGAGCGCATCCCGGCCGGGATGAGGGCCATGAGCATCAGCGTGAGCGAGGCGGGCTCCGTGGGGTATTTCGTCCAGCCGGGCGACCGGGTCGACGTTATGGGAACCATGAACATGCAGGAACAGCTGATCACCAGGACCATTCTGGAAGATGTTCAGGTCCTGGCCGTCGGGGGGCACGAACAACCGGACTCCTCCGCGTTTCACACCCGCGAGGGCTATTCCACCGTCACGCTGGCGGTGACGCCTCCGCAGGCTGAGAAGCTTATCTTCTCGCGAAACCTGCTGGAAGACAGCATGACGCTCTTGCTGCGCCGGCCCGATGACCGGAGCCGGAGCCAGAACACGGAAGCCATCAACGCGGCCGACCCGCAGCAGTACGCGAAGGTGAAATAGGAGATGAGACTCGATCCAGGAATGGCAGGAATCGCGCAGACTGGAGGAGACCGCGGATGACGCGGATAAACGCGGATAACGCGGATTCTAGATCCGCGCTATCCGCGTTTATCCGCGTCATCCGCGGCTCTACGAACTCATATGGACATCCTGGTTCAGGACACATTTAAGGGCAAAGCGGAAGTCATTCCGTTCAACTTCTCGGAACAGTTGATCGGCCGCAGCCAGCGGTGCGAGATCCTGCTCGACAGCCCCTTCGTGTCGCGCGAGCATGCCCGGCTGATTTACCGCGACAAGGCGGTCCTGCTGGAAGCCTTGGGCATGAACGGGACCTTCCTGAACAGCGTCCCGCTCAAACACGGCGAACCGGTCAAGGTTGAATTCGGGGACAAGGTCGCGATTGGCGAGTTCGTGCTGTCGCTGCAGCGGCCGCACCAGGAGCGCCGCGGGGGTTATTCCGCGGACGTCGGGAAGAAACACCTTGAACTGGAAACCAAGATCCACAACGAGCTGCTGCGAAAGATCGATTTACGCAAGATCAGCGCTCACGACATTCGCAGCAAAGAGTACCTCGAACTGGTGAACAGGAACCTCTCGCTGCTCTTCAATACCCTCGACATGGAGCTCGACGAAGAGGTCGAGGAATATATGATCAAGGAGTCGTTCAAATCGGCGCTCCTCGATCTGGTTAACCTCGGTGACTCCAGCCGCTATAGAACCGCCGTGTATGTTGACCCGGGGAACCAGGAGGCCGAAGAGCAGTTCCGCGAGTTCTGTGACCGGATCTACAAGGATCTGGCGGACGATGCCTCTCCCGACCACGGCAAGGTCCAGGCCATCGACAAGGTGGAGCATGGATTCCAGAACTGCCTGCAGTCCCATTGGCTCGATCTCAGTCCCGGCCTCAAGCAATACGCAATTCAACGTCTCCTGAGAAAAGATCTGAATGACATCATCTTCGGTTTGGGGCCTCTCGAAGATCTGATGCGGATACCGAACGTCACCGAAATAATGGTGGTCAGCCGCGATCTGATCTACATCGAAAAGAAGGGTTTGATCGAAGAGTCCGGCAGAGCTTTCATCTCCGACGAGATCACCCTGTCCATCATCGAACGCATTGTCTCGCCGCTCGGAAGGAGAATCGACCGAAGCCAGCCGCTCGTCGACGCCAGGCTCCCTGACGGCTCCCGTGTCAACGCGATTATTCCGCCCCTGGCTCTCAAGGGCCCCTGCCTGACGATCCGAAAGTTCTCCAAGGATCCGTTTACCATCGACGATCTGATCGGATTCGGGACCCTGACGTTGTCGGCCGCGAATTTTCTCCGCTCCTGTGTCCTCGCCAAGAAGAACCTGATCGTCAGCGGGGGAACGGGCACGGGCAAGACGACTTTCCTTAACGTGCTCAGCGCGTTCATTCCTTCCCAGGAACGAATTGTCACGGTCGAAGACAGCGCCGAATTGCAGCTGGTCCAGAGACATGTGGTGTCTCTCGAGACCAAACCGGCAAACATCGAGGGCGAAGGGGCCTACAGCATTCGGGATCTGGTCAGGAATGCCCTTCGGATGCGGCCGGATCGGATCATCGTCGGGGAATGCCGGGGCGCCGAGGCGCTGGACATGCTTCAAGCTATGAATACCGGGCACAGCGGGTCGATGACGACCGGCCACGCGAATTCCGCGCACGATATCCTGCTGCGCCTCGAGACGATGGTTCTGATGGCGGTCGAGATGCCGGTGACCGCCATACGCAGCCAGATTGCTTCAGCCTTGGACTTGATCGTCCAGCTGAACCGTTTTCCGACCGGCGAACGCCGGGTCACGTCCGTAACCGAGGTTGTTGCCTTCGACGAAGACAAAGGCGAAGTGATTACCGAGGACGTTTTCTTCTTTGACGGGCAGTCCCTCAACTACACCGGGGTGCTGCCGACCTTCATTGAGGAGCTGTTGAGGAAAAAGTACCTTCGGCTCGAGGAGATCTTCTAATGGCCCTGATCGTCATATCAGTTCTAGCGTTCGTGGCGATGTTCGTCCTCGTCCGCTCCACCCAGTCAGGCGCCTTGAAGGCAGGCTGGTTCCCCTGGTTGCATGACTGGGCGGATTTCTGGACGACGCATTACGACGAACTGCTGAAAGACCTCTTCATAACAGGCCGCAACCCGCGCGTTTTGGCTTATCTGCACGTCTGCCGCCACCTGATTCTGTTTCTGGTTGGCCTGTTGGCGATGGGACCGCTCGTCGGCCTCGTTCTGGCCATACTGGCCCATTTCCTTCCGGGATTCCTGGTCAGAGAAGTGCGAAAAAGGCGATGGCGAAAGTTCGACGATCAGATTGTCGACTCGGTCTCCATGCTCTCCAGCTCTGTCCGGGCCGGCCTGAGCCTGGTCCAATCGCTTGATACCGTGGCGCAAAACATGAGCCGGCCGTCCAACGAGGAGTTTCGCCTGATGGCCAGCGAGTACAAGCATGGCCATTCACTCATCCAGGTTCTGGATAGTGCCAGGAGGAGGATCCCGACGGACAGTTTCAACATTGTCGCGACCGCCATCCTGGTCAACCGGGAAAAGGGAGGCAATTTGACGGAGGTCCTGGAGAAGATCTCCGAATCGATCAGGGAAATCAGCCGGCTGGAGAAGAAGATTCTGACCGAGACGTCCTCGGTTCGCTTCTCGGCAAAGATCATGATGGCGATGCCTGCGGTCATAGGGCTGTTCTTCTACATGATTGAACCGGACAGCATCAGGCTTCTGTTCACCCACCCCCTGGGGAACGTCATCCTGGTCCTGGTCGTACTCCTGAACTTATTGGCTTATCTCGCCATTAGAAAGATTGTTAGCGTGGAGCTGTGATGTTATTTCTCTCGATTAGCTCGCTTGTTCTGCTGATTTCGGTCGCCTTTGTTTCGTACTTCGTGCTGTCCCGCATCGCCGTGAGGCTGAGCGCAGACCGCCAGATGATCGTCGGAATTCACGAAGGAATGGACAGCAGCCTCCCGCCGTTCCGCCGCTGGTTCGAGACGGCGGTCGAGTACCTCGCGCGACTTAACCGCAATCTGAAGCTGGGCGGCTACGTGGCCTGGGCGGAGCGAACGATCCGTTCCGGGGGAGACCCGTGGCGGAAGGATGCCTATCAGGTCCTCGCCTATTCCGAACTGATCCTCGTCTTCGGCTATTTTGCCGCGCTCCTGCTCATGCTCGGCCTCTTCGGCACTCTGAACCCAATTGGAGCGGCCGTTATCGCAGCCCTGGCCGCGCTTATGCCCCAGTATCTCCTGGCCTCTCACGCCACGAAACGGATGTTCGCAATCTCCCGGAAAATCCCGTTTGCCCTGGATCTGATGGTGTTGTGCATGGAAGCCGGCAGTTCCTTTCTGGAGTCCATCGAGATCATGGTCGGGAGCGATCCGGGGAACCCGCTTTGCCAGGAATTCAACCAGGTTCTGCAATCCATCCGTCACGGCAAGACCCGGCACGACGCTTTGAACGAGATGGCCCAGCGGGTCAAATCGGATGCGCTAACCCCGATCGTGCAGGCGATTAATACCGGCGAGGAACTGGGAACGCCGATCGGGAAGGTGTTGCGCCTGCAGGCAGACGGCTTGCGCCTGAAGCGCACCCAGCGCGCCGAGAAGCTGGCGGGAGAGGCAAGCAGCAAAATCCTGTTCCCTTCTCTGCTCATCATGGTGGCGGTTCTGCTGATGCTGCTTGGCCCCGTTATTGTGAAGGCAGTCACGGAAGGATGGTTATAGCATGGCGCAACTCTACCAAAACGCCGAGATCAGGATCGTTCAAGGTACGGGGAAAGGCACCCGCCATTCATTTAGTAAGAACATTGTCACGATAGGCACCGGCCCCCACAACGACGTCGTCATTGCCGAAGAACCGGGCGCCTGCGAGCTTCACGCCGAGATTCAGCGGCATGCCGGCGATTTCTTCCTTTATGACAGAAGCACGACGGGGACCAAGCTGAACCATCAACGGATAGAGACCGCGCGACTGGCCAACCGCGATCGTATTTACCTCGGGGCCAACTGCGTCCTGGAGTTCCAACTGATCAGCGATGAGCAGGCTCGGGCCGCCGGGACAGAACCCAAGAAGAGCCTGCTGCAGAGGCCGGTCATCCTGGTCGCCGGCGCCGTTTACCTGGTGGTGATCGTCGTTCTGATCTTCGCGTTGTCCGGGTCGACGCCCACTGCAGAAACCGTGGGCACCGACGAAGCTTTGCGGGCCATCAACGACTACATCTCGGTTCTGGAGCGTCAGGGAGTCAAAGACCGCGATGCCCGGCTGCGCGAAATCCAGAGTGCGGTCCGAAGCGGCCATCTCGCGGAGAAGGAGGGGAGGCTCGGAGAGGCCCGCCGGGTCTACGCTGAAATGCTCATCCGCAATTCCGCGGAGCGGAACAGCATGTATCGCTACGCCCTCCGTAAGCTGCAGGAGCTGGAACGGTGAAAACAGGCGATATCCTCGACAACAAGTATCGGATCGACGAGCGGATCGGCAGTGGCGGTCAGAGTGTGGTTTTCTCCGGCGAGCACGTCGAGCTTCAGCGAAAGGTCGCCATCAAGGTCCTGCGCCTCGAGAGCGAAGTAGACGGCAACCGCCTGGTGGCCGAAGCCCGCCTCCTGGCACGGCTGGACGACCCCCACGTCGTCAGAATCTATGATGTCTTCCCGCATGAAGACGGCTTCTGCGTCGTCATGGAATTCGTGGATGGGGAGACGCTGCAGGCCATAATCACCCGCGACGAGACTGACTACAACAAGCTCGTCCATATTGCGGGGGAAATGCTGACCGGTCTGCAGGGGATACACGCGGCCAACGTACTGCATCGGGATCTCAAACCGGGGAACATCTTCGTGACCCGGTCGGCGCAGGTGAAGATTGCCGACTTCGGGCTGGCGGTTGATCCGAGCGAGCTGCATACCCTTCGTCCACAGGAAGTGACCGCCAAGTACCTCCCGCCGGAAGTCCTTTTGCGGGACGAGTTGATGGCCGGTGAGAAGACCCCTTACGGCCAACGGTCCGACATTTACTCGGCGGGCTTTACACTTTACGAGCTGTTCCTCGGTCAGACCCGTTTCCGCCAGGTTTTCAGTGACGTTTACGCCGACGACTACTTCGTCAGCCGACGTTGGCTGAACTGGCATGGTGATCTGACGCGACGCTTACCCCCGCTGCATTCCGTGCGGCCGGACATTTCCGAGCAGCTTTCGAACACGATCGCAAGGATGTGTGAGAAGGATCCACGCCGCCGCTATCAGGATGTCGCGTCCGCGCTCAGTGATTTCCGGCGGTCGATACAAGGGGCCTACGCTACGCTGCCGCTGCCCCCTCCGCCCAGCCGAGACGCAAAACGCGAAAAGCCGCCGGAGACGCTTGACGCAGTTGTTCCTGAACCGCCTCCCAGGAAGAGCCGAAAGCTTGTTTACCTGGGCCTTCTTTCCCTTCTCTCCACGGCCTTGATCGTCGCGGTCGCCCTTGTTCAGCCCCCGAAGGGCCCCACCGGCCTTTTGATTAAAACCAAGCCCGCCGGCGCTGCGGTCCTGATCAATGAGGATAACGTTGGGGCGACAGACAAAAATGGGGTTCTTAAGTTCACCCCCCAGCCGGGAGTCTTGAGAATTACCGTGAGCTACGCGGGATTTCAGGCCGAAAGCCGCCAGGTGAGCTACTCCACCAGGGACTACAAGGAACTGACCTTTTCTCTAAAGGAAATCCCGAAGGAGGTTCTGCCGCGAGAAATCGAGACGGACACCGGAGTCATGGCGCTCGTCTCGGCGGGGGAGTTCCTGAATGGTTCCGAACAGCAGCCGATCAAGAATAAGCTGCCCGACTTCTACCTGGACAAGGTCGAAGTCTCGAACGCGTTCTATCGACAATATTGCGACGCCACCGGAAAACGCCACCCGGAGAATCCCTGGAATTTCCCCGATTACTTTTTGAAATGTCCCGCCTGCCCCGTGGTCAACGTGACCTGGGCGGAGGCACAGGAGTTCGCCTCCTGGGCAGGCAAGCATTTGCCCGCGGCCCTGGAGTGGGAAAAAGCGGCCCGCTTTACCGACGGCCGGTACTGGCCCTGGGGACGCGACTACGTCGCCGGAAACACCAATCTCGGCGGCCGGGGGGACGGGAGTCAGCTGATGGCGCCGGTTGGGCGTTTTCGGCTGGACGTCAGCCCCTGGGGGGTTTTCGATCTCGCCGGCAACGTCGCGGAATGGACCGTGGACCGGCCGGAAGAATCAGCGGCAGGCCAGGCGGTTATCAAGGGAGGCAGTTGGACGGACGATCCGAGGGCTTACGGCGACACCACTCCCGTCGTCGCTCGCTTCCGGCCGGAGAAGCCGGGAGTACGGCTCAACGGACTCGGTTTCCGCTGCGGCGCCAGCGTCGACGAGTACCGAAAGCTGGCGGCGGCAAGGAGAATTGTCAGTTCGGAGGTCGAGAAAAAGTAGGTTTTCCCCACCCCGAAGGGGTCAGGTAAGGAGGCAACAGCAATGCGAGCGCGTGTGTCGGTTCTCTCCTTTACAGTCTGCGCGATTCTTGTTTTAGGCCTTGCTCAGACTACTCCATACAAGAGCGCCAAAGGGCTCTTTCATTTGGGCTTCACAGCGCCCCCCAAACGGCCGGCAGTGGCTGCCAAACCTGCAACGAAGGTACCCAAACAAGTCCTCGTGACCAATCTCACAGAGGCCCGGCCAAATATCGGGATCCGTTACGAGATCACTCAACTGCTGGATGACTGTGAGCGCGCCTCGGTCGATCCCGGAACCGTTTTCAAGGCAGGCGACCGGGTGCGTTTTTCGCTTGAATCGAACACCGACGGTTACCTCTACATCATCAACCGGGGCACCTCGGGGAAGTGGAAGTACATCTTCCCTCATCCGATGATCAATTCCGGCAACAACTCGATTCAGAAGGGGCAGAAGTACACGATTCCGCCTCAGAACTGGCTCCAGTTCGACAAGAATCCGGGGCAGGAAGAAATCTTCATCGTGCTGAGCCGAAGCAAAGTCGACCCGTTCGAGAGCGGTGTCCTCAAACAGGGACAGGCACCCGCTGAACAACCTATCGCCGACGCGGTCATCGACGAACTGAACAGCCACGTGAAGACTCGGGCGCTGGTGTTCGAGAAGGAAGAGAGCGTCACCAAGGTCGCTTCTTTCACGAAGCCACAGGTCCAGAACACCTATGCCGTGAATCCCGAGCCTGATTCTTACTTCGTCACCAAAGTCGTGTTGCAACACGTTCCCTAAGAAAGGGGATTGTCCATGAGAAAAATTGTGTCTTTGCTGTTGGTAATCTTTCCTTTGCTTGTCGGCACGGGCCGGGCCCAGTCGACCCTCGATGCCGCCCAGCTCTTCAAGAGTCAGCAGGCCAACGGAGTCGCGATTTCCTTCCTGTTAAATCGGAACGGGCAGGAGTTCTCCGTGCCTTCGGACATGGTTTTCAAGACCGGTGACCGCATCAAGATCAACCTCAACACAAACTTCGACGGCTACGTCTACGTGTTCAACGTCAACCCGGCAAACGAACCGACGCTTCTGTTTCCGACCCCGGAGGCCGGGTCTTTCAACCTCGTGAAGAGCGGTCAGAAGTACACGATTCCGTCCGCGGATGGCGGCTGGTTCAAGTTCGCGGGGGAGGCCGGCGAGGAGAAGCTTTATATCATCATGTCCGCCGAGCGGGTGCCGGACATCGAGCAGGAATTCCTCCAATCCTCCCTGGCGGGACAGAAGAAGCCGGCATCAGCCCCGGCCTCCGCGCTTCCGGCTCAGGTGCAGGTGATCACCCCGGCCCCGACGGTGCAAACCACCGTGGAGGAAAAATCGAAGCAAGTCCAGACGGCAGCTGCATCGCAGGCCAGTCAGCCGACTTCCGCTGCCGCGGCGACAACGGCTGCGGCACAGACAACTGCCGCTCCGGCGACGGCCGTAAAAACGGAGCCGGCGACGACCGGGCAGACCACCGCGACGCAGGCGGCGACGACGGCTTCAACCACCGTCAACCAGGCAGCGAAGACCGTGACCGAGCCGGCGAAAACGGCCGCGCAGGCGGCCAAATCGGCCACGGCACCCGTGCAGACGGCCGAGAAGACCGTTACTGCTGCCGCCAAGACACCGCAAAAGGTGATCCAGCAGCAGACGAAACCACTCAAGCGAGTCAAGTCCGGAGTAAGCACGTTTACCGATGTGGCGGGAATGCCTCCGCGAGTGGTCAGTTCCGTGAAGAGGCTTGGTTTCCGGGACCTGGTTTTCACAAACGATTCGATGGAAAAGACAGCCTACGTCGCCCTTCCCAATCGGCAGGATCAGGGTCCGGTTATCTTTCAGCTCTCGCTGGTGCATGAGAGCCAGTAAGACCGTTCAGCGTTCAGCGTTCACCGTTCACCGTTACAACGCTGAACGGTGAACGCTGAACGGTGAACGCTGAACGGTGAACACGACGTCAGTCATGGTCAAGACTTGTCTTGCAGCTACGATTCTCCTCCTCGCCTCACTCACTTTCGCCGGAGTGCGGGACGGGCCGGCTCGCCCGATTGCCCCGACCACCGAATCGGCCGCGAGGGAGGCGATACGAAAACGGGTGCCTGCGGTCGGAAGGATTATTGTCCGCAGCGGACCGGGATTTGTGGCCGCCGGGTCGGCGGTTATGATCGAGGCGACGGGACTTGTCGTGACAACTTTGCATCAAGTCCAGGACAAGAACGGCCGGATCGCGGAGGACATCTTTCTGACCTTGCCCTCGCCTGAGGACAATTTCGGGGGACTCGACAAATCCAAGAAGCATCGACTCACCCTTTTCCGCGCCTCTCCCGTGTACGATCTGGCGTTGCTCACGATCGACAACCGGGCCGGCGCTTTCGCTTTCGTCCCGTTTGCCGATCCGCAGTCCGTTCACCTGCTCGATCCTGTCTACATCCTCGGCTACCCGGAGCTCGGCGGGGATTCAATTACCATAAGTCGGGGGATTATCGCGGGCCGGGATGATTGGGAGGGCTGGTTTAAGCTGGATACTCACCTGGTTCACGGCTATAGCGGCGGCGCAGTCCTGAACGAGCGGGGCGAGCTTCTGGGCGTGCCGGTGCAGAAGCGAGTTGATTACAGCACTCTGAACCTTTCCGAAGAGTCTCCGCAGGCAACCATGTCGGTCTCCTCAATCGATTTCGTGAGACCCGTGTCCGTGATTCGCCAGCTGCGCACTTCGGAAGCGGCCGGACCTGCTGTGGTCGTCGCGGGGCAGGTGATTGGAGCGACGGGAAATGCGGTTGCGGGAGCACTGATCGCCCTTCTGCAAGGCCGGCCTCAAGTGGTGAACCACGAGAACCTTCTGGCCTACCGCTGGACCGCTGATGACGGGGCATTTAGCCTCTCGGCAGCCGCCGAAGACGGCGATTACACGATCCGGGTGAAAGCAAGCGGCTTTCGCATCAAAGACCAGGTGGTTCGGATCAAAGACGGCAAATCACCCGCCCTCAAACTCGAGCTCGAACCGGAGAAGTGAGGCGATACTCAAAGAGCCGCGCAAGCGCTAAAATAAGAATCGCGAGTGGGGGTGTCCCCTGGGAGCGCAGGCGTCTCGCCCAATGCCATTTACTTTTTGGAGCGCGGGGGCGCCAGGCCATTTTGGAGTGCGGCGGCAACGAGAGGCCGACGCTTTATCAGGCCTCGAGGCGACGCCGCTTTC
>RPQK01000098.1 GCA_003819755.1 Acidobacteriota bacterium
CCAGCCTCGAGAAAGTTGTGTGAGCTGCCCCCACTGACCGCTGACCGCGGACGGCTGACGGCTGACGGCGGAGTGGCGCCAATCCCAGCGGCGGTTGAGTGACTCGCCACAAGACGGCGAGTCACTCAACCGCCGCTGGGATTGGCGCCACTCCGCCGTCAGCCGTCAGCCGTCAGCGGTCAGCGGTCAGTGGGGGCAGCTCACACAACTTTCTCGAGGCTGGCCTGGAAGGTCAGCAGGCTTTCGTTTTCTCCGATCATGAGGAGTCTATCCCCGTCTTCGATGATGACATCCGGCTTGGGGCTAACGGATTTCCTTCCTTCCGGTCCGTAGATGGCGATGACGGTTATTCCGAAACGATTCCTCAGATTCAGTTGAATCAGGTTCTTGCCTACGAACTCCTCGGGCGCCAGCACTTCGAGGATGCTAACGTCGCCGTGCAGGCGCAGGTAGTCGAGAATCGTGGGCCGAACTATGCTCACAGCGAGGTTCTCAGCACTGTCGCGTTCCGGGTAGATCACGCGTGTCGCGCCGATGATCTTGAGGACCTCCGCATGTTCCTCCGAAATCCCCTTCGCGTAGATTTCCCGCACCTTCAGCGCTTTGAGATGCAGGGTGGCCAGAATGCTGGCATCCATCCGGTCACCAAGGTTGATGACAGCGACGTCCATGGACTCTGCTCCGAGCTCCTCAATCACGTCGCGCTTCGTCCCGTCAGCCACGACAGCGCGGGTCACGTACGGCCCGATTCTTTGAATCGCGTCCCGGTCGAGGTCGATCACCGTCACGTGAGCTCGGCCCTCCAGGGCCCTCGCGCAGTGATAACCGAAGCTTCCCAGTCCGATAAACATGATATGTCGCATATCAACCTACCATCACATTTTCGCGGTAGTACTCGAATTGAGTAACTCCCCGTTGGGTCCTGGCAATCATTACGGCCACGGTAAGCGGTCCAACTCGTCCAATCAGCATGAGCAGAATTATCTGGATCTTGCCCCAGGTGGTGAGCTTAGGGGTCAAACCGGCCGACAAACCGACAGTGGCAAATGCCGACACGGTTTCAAAACTCGTTTCGATAAAACTGGCCGGCGCCTGCTGGTGAGGTGTGAAACCGGTCTCGGTCCACTGCAGGGTGAAGTTGAAGATCAGCATCAAGGTTATGGCGACGAGGATTACGGCTCTCGCCTCGTTGACGCTTTTGTCTGGCACCGTTCGGTTCAGAATGTTGGTCGAGGTTTGGCCTCTTGAAAGGCTGTAGGCGTTGGCCAGAAACAAAGCCAGGGTGGTTGTTTTCACGCCTCCGGCGGTTGACCCCGGGCTCCCGCCGATAAACATCAGAAGCATGGTGAAAACCATGGTGGAGGCGGTAACCTTGGCGTAGTCGATCGAGTTGAAGCCCGCTGTTCGAGGAACGACCGCCTGGAAGAAAGAGACGAGGATCTGGTGCGGGAAGCCTAACCCCTTCAAGACGTTCTCCCGCTCGAGCAGGAAGAAAACAGCCGTTCCCCCCACAATCAGAAAGGTCGAGGTCAGCAAAGCTAGCTTGCTGTGCAGGGACAGGCGGCAATTGCGGTAGCGGAGGAGTCTCTCCAGGTCGTAGATCACCAAGAAGCCGATGCCACCTAGAATGATCAGGAAGGCGATAGTCAGGGTGACCACGGCGTTCGTCTGATACGCGATCATGTTCGTCCGAAACAGCGAAAAACCGGCGTTACAGAAGGCGGAAACCGCGTGGAATAAGGACTGCCAGACGGCCAGGCCCAAGGGAAATTCTTTCCGCCACACGAAGAACAGGATGAGCGCTCCTATCGCTTCAATTCCGAGCGTGAAAAGGACTATTCGCCCGACCAGGAGGCGAAATGAGCGAGGATCAAGCGAGGAGTAGGTCTGCCTCACGATGTCCTGCTGTTTCAGGGGCATTCTCTTTCCCATCAGGATGGCAAAGAACGAGGAGAGGGTGATAATGCCCAGTCCGCCGAGTTGGATCACCAGCACGATAACCGCTTGCCCCAGGCGGGTGAAATGCGTGCCTGTGTCAGCGACGACGAGGCCGGTGACGCAGGCGGCGGACGTTATTGTGAAGAGAGTGTCGACCAGCGGCAGGCGAGGGCCGGCATGACAAGCCGGAAGCGAAAGAACGAGCGTCCCCGCGGCGATCAGAACGACGAAACTGAGGAGTATGAGCGCTTCGCTCGGCAGTTCGAATCCACGGAGCCTGAAGTTCATAGTGGTGGAAACGGAACGCTTGTTACCGAAATCGAACAGAGCCGCAAGCGCTTTTTTGCGGAGCGCGTCGGATTCGGCGGTCAGGCACAATCTGCTCGTAGTACCCCTTAGGCGGGTAGTTTCAATCGCGGCTTCTGCCACGAGTTCTCTCGGCTAACCTGCCCGCCAAAGGCGGAAATACGAGCGGATTGTGCCTGACCGCCAAATCCGACGCGCTCCGCAAAAAAAGCGCTGCGCTGTGGCTCTGTTTAGGAACTGAACTGCCCGCGGCTGCTAAGCTCTCTCTGACGCCTCCGCTTTTGCTTTCGCCGGGACGTCCCTCGTGGCCGGCCCTTCGTAGATCTGGCGCGGGCGGGCGATCTTCTGTTCGGGATCCTTGATCAGTTCCTCCCATTGGGCGACCCACCCTGCCATCCGGCCAATGGCAAAAAGGACCGGGAACATGGAGGCGGGAAAACCCATTGCCTGGTAAATCAGGCCGGAGTAAAAATCGACATTCGGGTAAAGCTTTCGGCTCTTGAAATAGTCGTCCTGAAGCGCGATCTGCTCCAGTTCCAGCGCGATATCGAGAAGCGGATTGGTGCCGGTGACCTTAAAGACCTGGTCAGCCATGCGCTTGATGATCCGGGCGCGCGGGTCGTAGTTCTTGTAGACCCGGTGGCCAAATCCCATCAGACGAAAATCACCTTTTTTGACCCGTTCGATGTACTCGGGAATCCGTTTGGTGGAGCCAATGGCCTCCAGCATTTCCAGCACGGCCTCGTTCGCTCCCCCGTGCAGCGGCCCGGCGAGCGCTCCGACGGCCCCCGCTGCGGCCAGATACGGATCCGGGCGAGAACTGCCGATGCAGCGCATGACGCTGGTGCTACAGTTCTGCTCGTGATCGGCGTGAAGGACGAACAGAACGTCGAGAGCCTGTTCCAGGTCCGGGTGAACTTCATAGTTTGGCTTGGTTCCGGCAAACATCATGTTAAGGAAGTTGCCGGCATAACTGCGATCAGAAGGGTGCACGATCGGCCGTCCCGACTGATGTCGGTAGATGTAGGCAGCCAGGGTGGGAATCTTGGCGATAAGCCTAATCATCTGCCGCCGACGGGTCTCCGGGTCATCCACCTTGCCGGCGTCGGCGTAGCAGGTCGACAGGGCGGCGATTGCACTCACCAGCATCCCCATCGACTGATCGCTCTCTGGAAAAGACTGAATCACGCGGTTAGTCGCGTCGGGTATCTCGGTCTCTGCCATGATCGCGCCGCGCCATTGACGGTGCTGGCGCTCGTCTGGCAGCTCTCCGCAAACAATCAGGTAGGCCACCTCCAGGTGTGAATAATGCTCCGCCAGTTGGTCAATAGGATAGCCACGGTGAAGGAGGATTCCCTTGTCACCGTCGATGAAAGTGATCGAACTGCGGCAGGAGGCCGTATTCATGAAGCCCGGGTCATAGGTCATCAGGCCGAAATCATCGGGCTTGACCCTGATTTTTCGTAAATCAACGGCCTTGATCGTTTCTGCCTGAATCGGGACTTCATAGTCGCGTCCCGTTCGTTTGTCTTTAATGGATAGCGTGTCTCCCATCCTTGTCACCTTTCCCTGGTTGATGACGGGTGATTGATTGTTGATGATTCACGATTTAGAAGACCTAGGTTAATCATCAATCATCAGGTTCTAATCGTCAATGTAGGCAGCCCGACGGGTTCTGCGAACGGAGTTGATCAGGTAGAGGGATGAGCAGTTTTTGAGGTCCTGCGGCCGGATCACCTTCTCCGCAACCTGGCCTTCTTCGAGGAGAAGCGATCGATAGGTTCCGGGTAGCAGCCCGGAAGAAACAGGAGGGGTGAAGCGTGCGCCCTGCATCTCGACCACGATATTGGCGACCGTTGACTCGGTGATTTCCCCTCGTTCGTTCCAGAGCAGGACATCCTCAAATCCCGGAAGCGACTGCCGGGCCTGCTCGTAGACCGCTCGGTGAGTCGTTTTGTGATAGAGGAAGGGGTCCCGCGAGTCGACTGGAGTTCTGCTGAGGCAGACGGTCACTTCTTCGCCATGAGGTTCGAGAGGCTTGTTCTCAATGATTGCTTCTCCCGAAGATGCGACGAGGATACGAACCTTCTGGGGGTGTGAGCCGGAAGTGAATGCTTGGCTGGTCAGTCCAGACCGGATAGCCTCGAGATCAATCGGGTAGGAAAAATACTGGGCACTGTCATACAGTCGCCTCAGATGCCGGTCGATTAGAAAATAGCCTTCTTCAGGAGTCCATAGAACCGTCTCGAGCAGTTGGAAATCCGCCGGCGCCTGGGTTAAAGCCTTGGCCTTGAGAAGACATTCGTCAAGCTCGAGACTCTCCTCAGAGTCCCAGACCACTCCGCTGCCGATTCCGTATTCGGCGCTCTTCTCCTCACGATCAATGAGGACGGTCCGGATCGCCACATTGAACTGGGCCCGATTGTCAGGCGCCAGGAAACCGACGGTGCCTGTGTAGATCCCCCTCGGTGTTGTTTCCAGCCGGCTGATGATGTCCATGGTATTAACCTTCGGAGCTCCGGTTATTGAGGCCGGGGGGAACAGGGCTCGGAAGACATCCGGAAGCGGGGCAGCCGTCCGGCATTCGACCGTACTCGTCATCTGCCAGACGGTCGGGTGTTTCTCCAATTGGAACAGCCGGGAGACAGTCACGCTCCCCTGACGGGCAATCCGGCCCAGATCATTTCGCACCATATCGACGATCATCAGGTTCTCGGCCTGGTTCTTCTCGGAATCTTGGAGCCAGTCCCCCAGGGCCACATCATCACTCAGCAACAGTCCTCGCGCAGCCGTGCCTTTCATCGGTCTCGACCACAGAAGGTCTCCCTCACGGGCCCAGAAGAGCTCCGGAGAAGCCGAACAAATGACCCAGCGGCCGACGTCGATGTAGGCCCCGTATCCGGGCTGATGAGGACGGATCATCCGCGAAAAGAGATTCCACGGATCGGCGTTGAACGGCCCGTGAAGCCTGAAGGTGTAATTCACCTGATAGGTGTCACCGGCGGCGATATGCTCCTTGATCCGCCGGACCGCGCCCCGATACTCGTCGGCGGGAACCGAGGTTTTCCATTGGATATCCGGCATCTCTGCCCGATTAAAGACAGGCAAGATCTCTTCGGGCGCAGTATAAATCCCAAACCAGAGGCAAGGAAAGGGAGTCGAGACCCGGACGGTAAGCGCGGGGTCGAAGGCGGGCGCGGCTTCATAAGCAACAAATCCGGCCGCCCAGCCGGCGCCGGATTCCACGTGTTGCGCGACCTGGTGCAGGCAGGGAAGAACTGCATCTGGCGTATGGGCGACATAGGTGCCGATCGGGTGACTGAAGCGGAGCCACCGGCACGTGGTGGCATCGTAGATCAGAACGAAATCGCGGTGGCCAGGAAACCCAGACATCCGGCAATTCTAGCAGTTGTTGAGGGGCAGGAGGGACAAGGGACACAAGGGACAGAAGGGACACAAGGGACAGAAGGGACCAAATCGACAAGAGTGGCTGAGGCCCCTTATGTCCTTTCTGTCCCTGGAAACGGCGCGTCTCGTTGCCCGCCCTAAATCGCCGGTTCCTGGATATCACTAACGGCCGTTGAGCAGGTGGCCGTCGACCGTCGGATAATCAATTCGCCCGGAATCTGGACATGGGTCTGCCCGACGGAGCCGGACAAAAGGTCCAGAAGTATTCCAGCGGCTGTTCGGCCCATGAGTTGCCGTGGCTGTCGAACGGTTGTCAGTGGCGGGTTGGCAAACGAAGCGATGCGCAGGTCGTCGAATCCGACGATAGAGACATCTTCAGGAACCCGGAGACCGTGAACCCGGATCGCGCTTAAGGCCCCGATAGCCGACTGATCGTTGTAGCAGAAGATTGCCGTCGGAGGCTCAGGCAACGCAAGCAACCGGGCCGCTGCGGCCTGGCCCCCCTCCGGCGTGCCGTCCCCGCACACCGTGAGGCTCGTCACCACAGGCAAACCCGCCCCGAGAAGCGCCTGCCGGTAACCCGCAAACCGCTCCCTGTCGGAGTCAAGACCAAACTGATCTCCGAGATAGGCAATCTGGCTGTGGCCCAGGCTGATCAGGTGTTGAACCGCCTGCAGGCTGGCTCCCAGATTGTCGATCGCGACTGAGTCGAAAACGTCGTTTGGGTAATTACTGTTAATCAGGACGATTGGAATCTTGAGCTCACGCAACAGCGGGGCATAGAGCGCCCCGACCCGGGAGCACATCACGACAATTCCATCGACACGGCGCTCCTGGAACAACTTCACGACCCTGATTTCGCGGTCAGCGTCGGCATTGCAGTTGGCGACAAAGACGGAATAGTGGTGATCGCTCGCGAGCTCTTCGACGCCACTAAGAACCTCTCCATGGAACGGGTCGGTCAGTGTGGTCACCACCGCGCCGATGGTGCGGGTCCTCCGCGTCACCAGCCCACGCGCGACAGCGTTCGGACGATACCCCATGGCCGTAGCCATGTCCCGGATTCGTTGGGCGGTCTCCGCTTTGACCAAGGGGCTGAAACACAGCGCTCGTGAGACAGTCGGATGGGAGACACCGGCCGCCTTGGCGATGTCTTTGATCGAAACGGGTTTCATACAGGAAAGTGGCCGCTGCACATTGTCCCACGTGTGGAGGTCCTTTCACAAGGACTCGCCGGGCAAAAATGCACACGTGTAAAAAAGTGGTTGACAGATTATCTTCCCCGGAATACGGTTGGTTTCGTTTGCTGGCGATTGGGTGTTTTTGCGTGCAACTTCTACTTGATTCGCCTGAGAACGCCAAGAACCGAAAGGCCCCCGAGAATCTTCCCGAGGATCGCGTCCCAGGCGGACAACCAGATGGAGGTGTCTGCTATGAAGGCGACGAGTCAGAGATGTAAGACGGCGCTAGCCTTTGCTGTCATTGCCATCCTTGCTTTCGCTCCCCTCGCAGGCCAAAGCGGGGCAAATACGGGCCTGCGGGGACGGGTCATCGATCCGACCGGAGGAGTCATCCCGGGTGTCACCGTAACCGTCACTCGCGCGGACACGGGTGAAGCCAGGAGCGTAGTCACCGATGACACAGGTGATTGGGAGGTCCGCGCCCTGACCGCCGGCGCGCACGCAGTTGCTTTCGAAATGACAGGGTTCAAGAAACTGACCCAGACTGGCGTCAACGTAACCACCTCGGAAATGTCAACCCTGAATATCACGATGCAGCTGGGCGAGCTCGGTCAGACGATCGAAGTCACAGGCGACGCCCAGATGGTATCGGCCACGTCGGCCACCGTGATCAAGACGCTGGACAAACGCGAGCTTGAAGCTCTTCCGACCTCCTCGCGCAACTTCACTCAGTTGCTGGTCATCGAGCCGGGGGTTTCGGCCGACATCAGCGAGCTACTATCCAACAATAACGCCTCGATCTCCCCGAGCGTGAACGGCGCCCGCACGACGAACAACAGCTTCTCGTACAACGGAATCGACGTAACCAACCTCCTGTGCTGCAACGATGTCGTGGGCGGGTCGGGCGGCTCGCTTTCGCGCAACATGGCGCCCGCCCCCGAGACGCTCGAGGAAGTGAAGCTTCAAACCAGCCTGTTTGACGCCGCGACGGGCCGCAACGGCGGCGGCAACTTCCAGTTGGTCTCCAAGAGCGGCACCAATGAGTTCCATGGAAGTGCTTACTGGTTCCTGCAGAATGACAAGCTGATTGCCAACGAGTTCTTCTACAACAAGGGCGGGGTGGAAAGACCGACTTTGAGGCGGAATGAGGCCGGCTTCACTCTCGGCGGACCGATTATTCAGAACAGGACGTTCTTCTTCGGTTCCTTCCAGGGTACACGTGCCAAGACGTCTTTCGTCAACGAGTCGAACAACACGGTGAGATTGCCGAAGGACCTGACCGACGACCGCTCCGATGCGGCAATTAATGCTTTTGCCCAGAAGGTCTGGAAGAAAGCGAGCGGCCCCTTTAATGTGAATGCCATCAACCCCATTTCAAGGGCGCTGCTCAGGGCGAAGTTCGAGGACGGCAGTTACCTGATTCCGTCGGGAAACAAGGGGACCAATTGTACGCTGATCAAAGGTCAGCTCGCGGAAAGTTGCCAAGTCATCTCGGTTATACCGGCGACTTACGAACAGAACCAGTTTTCGATCGGCTTGGACCATCAGTTGACTGAGCAGAACAAAGTCACCGGGAAATTCTTTTTCACGGATCAGCCGAGCATTGACCCGCTGACCTCGAGCTCGGCTCTGAGCCGGTACGAGGTTGAGGAGCACACCGCTCAGCGCAGCCTCTCGATCACCGACGTTCACGTCGTCGGCCCGACGACTGTTAACGAGCTCCGGGCTGGCTTCTTCCGTAACAACAACAGCACGTTCGCAGTGCCTTTCTTTACCAACGCCGAGTTCGGTATCAATAACCCGCTGGCGCGCATGAGGCCGGATCTCTCGCAGATTCAGATCAACGGGGCAACCGATGCCGGGGACCGAATCACCTTCGGGACTCCTTCCAACGACACCCGCGACGTCCAGAACAGTTTCCTGTACGGCGATACTCTCTCATTTACCAAAGGCCGACATTCGCTCAGAGTAGGGGGTGAGTACCGGCGTCACCAGATGAACGGGAATCTGCAGGAAGACAAGCATGGGCGTATCCGGACAAAGAGTTGGCACGACTTTCTGAACGTGGGATTCAAGGACCCGGCCGACAAGAATCGGGCGCGGCAGATGAACGACATCATCCTGAACTACGGGGAGACCATTCGTGGTTACCGTATGGCGGATGCCAACCTGTTCCTGGCGGACGACTGGAAGGTCAGGCCGAACCTGACTCTCAATGTCGGCGTGCGCTGGGAATATTTCGGCTTCCCGTACGAGGTTAACGGGATGCTGAGCTCATTCGATTACGATGCCGCCTTGAAGACCGGAAGAGCGGCTGATGGCTTCATCTTTGCCTCGAACTTCAAGCCGGAGTCGGTACCGGGCGGTACGGCCCGGCAGTTGAAGCTGAGCGACAGCCGGAGCATCCAGACCGGTGATTTCAACAACATCATGCCCCGTGTAGGGTTTGCCTGGTCTCCAGGCGGGAGCAGCAAGTTCGTCGTTCGCGGCGGCTACGGCATGTTCTACGAGCGGATGTCGGGCGGTTTTGCCAACTCGCTGCGCATGTCGGCCCCGTTCATGCGGGAGGCCCAGTTCAGCGGTGCGGGCAGCTACAACAACTGGCCGTCCGACGTCGCCGCTCTGCCTTTCCCGGAGTTTTTCGTCTTCTTCAACGACGGCGAGCCCGAGTTGAGGGGGACCAACAACCCTGACGAGGAATTCGAAGCCTTCGAGACCCAAGTCATTGACCCCAATCTGGCCACTCCCTATCTGCAGCAGTGGACTTTGAACCTGCAGTGGGAGTTCATGCAGAACTGGATGTTTGAGATTGGGTACACGGGGTCCAAGGGAACCAAGCTGCTCCAGATCATGAACGCGAATCCACCCTATGACCTGAACGAAATAGGGCACCTGCCGCGCGCGGGGGTTCCGGGAGGCTTCACCGGAAACTACTACGACCTGGTCGACGATAAGTTCGTTAACGTGAAGACACCGCCGTCCTGGTGCGATCTGACTGACGATCCGGGAGCCTGCACGATCGGGCCCGAGTTGCGCGCGCCGGTCATGGGGTTTGACGAAGACGAAGGGGTCAACACCCTCTACTCGAACGCCAACTCGATTTACAACTCGCTCCAGACCAGTCTCCAGAAGCGGTTCAGCCATGGCCACATGTACAACATCAACTACACCTTCTCCAGGTCGATCGACACCTTCTCTGACGAAAGCGACTACCAGGTGCAGCACGACCAGAGGAGGCCGTATTTGAACCGTGGTCTTTCGGACTTCCATCGCAAGCATCGACTCGTCCTGAGCGGCACCTGGGACCTGCCTTTGCGTGGGCACAAGGTGATCGACGGTTGGTCGCTCAGCGGCATTGCCACGCTCCAGAGCGGGACGCCGTTCTCCGTCGTTGATTCCGATTACAGCGCGTTCCTGTTCGCCTCGACGGATCCCAGGCCGAACCTGGTTGGTACGCACGAGGACCAAACGACCAAGGGTCCGGTTAACCAGCGCGTGGACAACTACCTGAGACGTGAAGCGTTCCAGAGCTCAGGCGCTTACTTCGGCAACTTAGGGCGCAACACCGTCATCGGCCCCGATCAGCGTCGAGTTGACCTGGTGCTGTCGAAGATGACGACGATCCGCGAGGGGATGTCCCTCGAGCTGCGCGGCGAGTTCTTCAACGCGTTCAACACCGTCAGCTTTCGTAATCCTGAAGAAGACCTGACCGAGTCGTCCTTTGGGGAAATCGAAGCGACGCGCGGCGGCCCGCGGGTCATTCAGCTGGGCCTGAAGCTGAAGTTCTAGGCTGAGGGTCAGGAGAAAAGACCATAAAAACCTCAAGGACACCAAAGACCTCAAGGACGAGAAGGATTTCGCAAACTCCTTGAGGTCCCTGTGGTCCTTGAGGTCTTTGGGTCTTTGTTGTTTTTGCCCATTTTCCCGACGCTCCGGATCGCGACAAAGTGCTGCAGATCCTGAAGAAACTCGGGCGTTAGGGTGGAGTCCCATTCATGCTGACGAATCGAACTCGTATTGCGAGCTGGGCACTGTTTTGCATCTGCTTTTCACTGTGCGCGCGGCCAGGCGTGGCGCAAGAGCCAAAGCCCGCGCCTGTCCTCACTTTGATCCACATTTCGGATACCCATGTCTGCAACCTGGCCGGGCTTGACAGCCGTTTCATTGAGAAACGTGAGCAGTTTGGAAACGGTCGCGAGACACTGAAACGGTTTCTGAATTCCGTTCCAGAAACGGCCGAAGCCGACGCGGTTGTCGTCACCGGAGACATGCTCGACTTCTATGAAGCCCAAACAAGCGTCGGCGGTGTGCGCTCAGGAGAGATCGAAGCCTTCGGCGAATTAGTTCGATCCAGTTCGATCCCCTTTTGGTTGGTTCTGGGAAACCACGATCTGAGCAGCTACTGGTTCGAGGGGACCGAGTACCTGAATGGGCGGCATAACGCACAACAAGCGCGGCTGTCGTGGATCAGAAACCTCCCTTGCTTCGAGAACGGGACGTGGTACAGCCGCATGCACCGAATCGGCAAGACCACCTTCCGGCTGATCTTCCTTGAAAACGGCTTCCAGGCGGGCGGCGAATCCGGCGACCTCGTCGACGAGAGCCAGTTGGCCTGGCTTAACTGGCAGCTGAAGCAGGGTGGTGGGGAGGTGGTCAACCTCCTTTTCATGCACGTCCCGCTGACCGTCGGCGATACGAATGGCGACGGCGTGCGCTTCAATCGGCCGCCCGAGGGTTGGCCCTTTGCGGAGACCTACCAGCGGGGCCTGATGAAGACCCTTAACGACCACCCGTCGATCCTGGCCGTCTTTGTTGGTCACCAGCACCAGAACGTGATCGAAGGAATGCCTTTCCCGGCGGGCCACAGGATCACCCAAATCGAGACCGGCAACCTCCAGGTGAATCCGAAGAGCTGGCGCGTCATCAGGCTGACCGAGGATCAGATCAGCGTCTCGGCGCCGGGCTCGATGACGGAGGAGGCCTGCAGGATACCGGTCAAGCGGCATTGAACCCCCTATCCACGAATTACACGAATTTCACGAACTTTCGGGAGATTGGTGTAATTTGGTGTGATTCGTGGATAGGCGTGTCTAGAACGTGTGCTCTACGCCGATCATGAGGCGGCGGCCGTAATCGGGATATCCCACCACCGTCAAGTAGGCCCTATCTGCCAGGTTGCGCACCTCGGCATAGATGCGGGTTTGCCTGGAGGGACCGAGGCGACGCCCCAGGACGAGATCCACGCTTTCAAAGCCTCCGAGCGGCTGCGGTATCGGCGGTTCGGCAAAACGGGCGCTTTCGTACGAAGAAACGTACTTGCCAAACAGGTTGAGATCGAAATCCCAGCGGAAGGCGGAAATCCCCCCGCCGAGGATGCCGCGAGGCAGCTCGCCGTCCGGTCGCATGGTGTTCCCTCTCTCGATGCGGGCGGTCAGTGCCGTCGCGTTGAAGAACAGTTCGAGCGTGTTGGCGAAGCGGCGGGAGCGCAGATCTACTTCCACCCCTTTCGAGTCCTGGTCGCGATTCTCGTAAAGCTCGAGGAGGCGTCCGTTGACGGTTCTCGTGGCGCCGCTCAGATTGATCCCATTGTCTCTTGTGACAAAGAAAGTGGAGAAAGTGGCGGTCCCCAGGCGGTGATCGGAAAGCCGGAAACCGAGGTCTGCCATGATCCGCCCTTCCTTCCCGGGCGGTTGCAGGTCGGTAGTAAGGTTGCCGCGCCTTGGTTCCAGGCTCCCGGCCACCATGTTCCCGTGCACCGAGAAGTTGTCACTGAAGTAGTAGGCCGCGCCCAGGCTGGCGGAAAGCACCGGGGGCTCCCACTCATCGACGACCGCCGGGACGGTGCGATAAGGGTTCGCATTTTCCTCGATGCTGAAGGCCCCATATTCGTTGATGTAGGTCCGTTGATAGCGCAGACCCGTGTCGAAAACGAAAGCGCCAACCCGGTGCTCGTCCGTCAGAGCAAACGCCCAGGTTTCCAGGTCGGCCGGTCGACCGACGTAAAACCTTTTGCCGTAGGGTGCGACCCAGTGGTTGAAGTTGAGGCCCACCCTTAGCACGTTGTTGTCGGTCAACGCGACTGACTGGATGGCATTGGCTGTAAATTCGCGATCCCAATCCCGGGTTGCGGTTGTCCCGGTGTCCGTTCGGGCGACGTGGGTATTGTGCCGGTCGCTGTATCCGAGCACCAGCTGAGTCGACGTTCGCTCGTTCGGCCGGTAGAGGGCCTTGACGATGCCGAAGCTTGTCTGGACCGGATCGAACTCCTCGAGTGCTGTTTGGAGCCTTCGTTGGGCGGGGGGCAGGGCCTGAACCAGTCCTCGACTGCCTCCGATGTGGAAGAGATGCGTTGTGACTGAGAGCGATTCAGACCGGCTCCAGGTCAGGCCGGCATAGTAACTCGCCTGCCTTTCCTCCCCGTGTCGCCCCTCAGGGCCGTCGGAGCGGAAAAGGTCGACTCCCAGGCCATACCCGAAATCCCCGATGCGGTCGCCGTGAAACACACGCCCGTTGGCTGTCCCCAGGCTGCCGGCTTCGACTTGCACGTTCGTTTCGCGGGCCTGGTAGACGCGAGGGATTACGTTGATGAGCCCAACCAGCCCGGCATTTCCGGCCAGCATCGCGCCGCCTGAGCGCATTACCTCTACGCGTTCAACCGCGGCGGTCGAAAGAAAGTAAGGCACTTCGTGAAATTCCCGAAAGAGCGCGCCGTCGACGGCATACTCCGGATAGGGGTACTTCTGACCGCGCAACGAGAGAAACTGTTTGACCTTTCGTCCGCGCGACTCGACCCAGGCGCCCGGAATAAATCCCAGGGCGTCAACCACTGTCTGCGCGCCCTGTTTCTCGATTTCCGATCTCTCCACAACGGTGGTGGACAGGTCCAGTCCGACTGACTCCCGGGCCGGTGCTTCAAGAAGCTCACGAGGTTTTCTGTCCCTCGCGGCGGGCTTTCGAAACTCCAGCCAGATCCCGTAGTTTACGTCGCCGTGAAGCTCCGGCTTGGGGATACGGATCCGGTACTCCTCGATATCCAGGGACCGCATGACCCGCTTAAGGTCAGCGGCCGTTTCCTCAACATCGTAGGCCGGCGGTTGCTTCTCGTTTTGACGCTGCCTGTCCCTGATCTGGCGCGCGACCTCTACCGGTAGATTCTCGGGAAACCCCCGGCCGACGAACGCAGTTCCTCCGGGCTTGAGGACCCGATAAATTTCGCGGAACGCCTTCTGCTTGTCCTTCCAGAAGGGGAAGGAGCCCCGGGAAACAATGATATCGGCGAAAGCGTCGTGGAAAGGAAGAGCGTGGGCATCGGCCAGCATGGCGCTGACCCGTTTTTCGAACCCGGCCTCCTTCGCCCGTTGAAGAAAACCGGCGAAAACCTGGGGGTTGATGTCGGCATTGACCCAGTGCATTTCCCGGGTCCTTCTGCACAGCTCGATTATCAGGTCGCCCGGTCC
>RPQK01000099.1 GCA_003819755.1 Acidobacteriota bacterium
GCTTTGGGGCGGCCTCACCCCCGCCCGAGCGATGCAACTGCACTTCGGGTGTCTACAGCATAGAGGCGGAATGAAAATCGAAAACGAGGACGAGTTTCTGCGTCAGATCATCCGCCAGGACGAAGCGGACGGCTACGTCGCGGGGTCTTATCTGCAGAACCTTCGGTACATGAACGATGCTCAAGCCATGGGGACTGAGGAACAGATCCGCGCTCTGCGCGAAGACTTGGTGAACAGAGGAATCTACCGGCGGTTACGCAGTCCCGGCCGGGCGCCGGCTGGCTCGTTGGCAGTCCTTCGGGAACAGCGGCGCAACTTCGGATCAACTGATTCGCGCCAAGTGGCCTGACTCTGACACTCTCTGGGGATCGTGCCGTTAGGCGTTTGTGAATTCAAGGAGATACAGGGCACCGCGAGAAAATCCGTCCGGCCGGTGATGCAATCGGATACCCACCTACCTCGGGAGAATCCTGTCTAGGGCAGCCCATCGGTTGTGATTGGCCCCGCGCCTAACATGCGTCTGCATCTATGCCCCCTTTTGGAGTCCAGCGACGTATCGGTTTCCCCTTCTGTGCCTCAAACCCGCCAGCCTGCAGCATAACCCAGCTCCGACTGGTTGCTGACTTGACCGACACCATTTAATGCCGTTCCCCCCTTTTCCCGTCCGTATTTCCACTCAACGACAGTCAGCATTCACCGATAGTCAGAGGCGCCCCTTTTCTCCTCCCCTTCTTTCCTTGTTTTCGCCCGATAGTCGCCGGCAGTCACAGCCGTCCGACAGTCACTGTCCCCTTCCTTTCGCCCCTTCCTTTTCGCCGTCTTTTCGCCATGTCCCTTTCCGCCTTCCGCCTTCTTGCCACAATTCTCCCGTTCTGCCCACCTGCGACTTCGGTAAAATGATCGCGATGCAACAGGCGGATGTTACCCTGGAGAAGAGCATGCCCCACAGCGTCGACGCCGAAAAGGCGGTTCTCGGCGCTATCCTCATTGACAACGCGACCTTCGATCAGGCGGCCGAGGGACTGATTCCTGAAGACTTCTACTTCGAGGGGCATCGGAAGATCTTTATGAGCATGTTGCAGCTATCCCGGGCCTTCAAACCGATCGATACCTTGACCGTCGCCCACGAACTCCAGAACTCCAACGAACTGGAGGCATTGGGGGGTGTGCCCTACGTATCCGGCCTGATGGACGGCGTTCCCCGGGTCAGCAACATCGAGCACTACGTACGGATCATCAAGGAAAAGTCGACCGTTCGGAAGCTGATTCACTCCGCCAACGAAATCTTGATCCGAGGTTTCTCTAACCAAGAAGATGTCGATGAGCTTCTGAATCGGGCAGAACGCTCAATCTTTGAGATCAGCCAAGCCAACCTCAGGACCGGCTTCAGAAAACTGCAGGATTTGATGCCGCAGGTGTACGAAAACATCGAGATCCTGAGCAAACAAAGGGATCTGGTAACCGGCATCCCGACCGGCTATATCGAACTGGACACCATGACGTCCGGCCTGCAGCCCTCCGATCTGATCATTATCGCGGCCCGCCCCGGGCTCGGGAAGACAAGCTTTGCCTTAAACATCGGCCAACATGCGGCCATGATGAACAAGACGGTCGGGATCTTCAGCCTCGAAATGGCCGCCAATCAGTTGGTTCACCGACTCATCTGCGCCGAGGCCCGCGTCGACAGTCACCGGGTGCGAACCGGGAAACTTCACAAGGAGGACTGGCAGGCCCTTGGTAAAGCCATCACACGCCTCGACAAGGCGCGTATCTTCATTGATGACACTCCTGGGATAACAGTCACCGAGATGAGGTCGAAGGCTCGACGGCTGAAGGCTGAACACGGACTGGACTTGCTCATCGTCGACTACATGCAGCTGATGTCCGCCGGTCCAATCGGCAAACAACGGTACGAGAATCGCCAACAGGAGATTTCGGCCATCAGCCGGTCTTTGAAGGGAGTGGCGAAGGAGCTGAATATCCCGTTGATCGCGATTTCACAGCTGAGCCGGGCTCCGGAGCAGAGGCGGGGCGACCACAAACCGCAACTGTCAGATTTGCGCGAATCCGGATCGATTGAACAAGACGCTGACGTCGTGATGTTCATTTATCGGGAGGACCTCTACAGTAAGGAGGAAGACCCCGAGGAAAAGGGAATTGCCCAAATCATCATTGGAAAACAACGAAACGGCCCGGTCGGCATTGTCAGGCTCGCCTTCATCGAACAGTGGACCAAATTTGAAAATTTGGCGCCCGAGCGCCGAGTGTGAGCGTGAGTTGCGGACCCCCCATGACTGAGACTGCAAACGCCAAAACACGTACATCCGGGAGTTGGGTCGAGGTATCGCTCCGGCGGATCGTCAACAACGTGGCGGCCATCCGCCAGCGAATCGGAGAGAAATGTGGAATTATCGCGGTCGTGAAGGCGGATGCTTACGGACATGGCGCGGGGCCCGTTGCCAGATGCCTCAGGAGCTCGGGCATAACGTCGTTTGCGACCGCGACCATCGAGGAGGCTATCGAGGTGCGCCAGGCGGTGAACGACTCGTCGATACTCGTTCTGACCGGCTGCGATTCCGGCCAAGAGCCGGGCTTCAGACAGCATGACCTCACCGCCTCGGTTTTCGAGAAGGGCCGGGTGCCGGACGCAAAGATCGAGCTGAAGGTCGATTCGGGCATGGGTCGGCTTGGCGTCGCGCTCTCCGATGCCCCTGCCCTCCTTGCCGATCTCGATAATCGGTTAGTCGGTGTTTACTCGCAATTCGCTTCCTCCGATGGGGACGATGATTTCACGCGGACACAACTACGGGCGTTCCTCGCTGCTACACGGCTCGCGAAGTGCCGCCGTCACATCGCCAACAGCGCCGGCCTGCGTTTTCCCGACGCTCACCTTGACGCCGTACGACCGGGCCTAGCCTTGTACGGAATTGCTCCCTGTCCGGCTGTCTCGGATATCCAACCAGCGCTTTCATGGAAAACCAGGGTGTTGTCTTTACGATCACTGTCCCCAGGCCAAAGCGTGGGCTACGGGCGAACCTTCCTGGTCTCTCGTCCCAGCCTGATAGCCGTCCTTCCCGTCGGTTATGCGGATGGTTACAGCCGCGCCTTTTCAAATAAGGGCCAAGTCAGGATCCGCGGGAGACTGGCACCGGTCGTGGGCCGGGTTAGCATGGATCTGATCAGCGTCGACGTGACCGGCGTCCCGGGCGTGTCGCACGGCGACGAAGTTACACTGCTCGAAGCCGATCCTGACTCGCCAATCTCCGCCCGGGCTCTGGCGCGCGCGATCGACACCATTCCTTACGAGATTGTCACATCCATCGGGCGGCGGGTTGAGAGAGTCTACCTGAAGCGGTGATGTGCTCCCACCGCATCCCATCCTCACCAAAATTGTGCTCGGCCGCAGGCGTGTCAACCTTGACACATGTTTTCGCCGCGACACGTTTTCCAGGCAGACTCCGGCTGTAAATCATTAAGACGTAGTCGCTTTCGATTTGGCACTGTTCCTGCTCTCTCAATGGGTGAGGAGCGAAGAGATGCTAAACAGGCAACGGAACTTGATGCTGGCGGCAATCCTGGGGTTGAAGGCAATCGCCTTTGCGCAAGGGGAGTCGGAGCCGCAGGAGCGAAACGGCAGGCGTCTCGTCGTCAGCATTCCCCATCGCAAACTGGCAGTTATCGAAAACGGCCAAGTGATCAGGCTATACGAAACGGCGGTCGGCGCGAAAAGGAGTCCCAGTCCAGTGGGAGCCTTCATCATCGCCAACCGGATCTCCAACCCCACTTACTATGCGCCTGGGAGGATCACCCCTCCTGGCAAGTCCAACCCGCTGGGGACCCGGTGGCTCGGCCTGAACGTCAAGGGGTACGGAATCCACGGGACAAACGTACCGAGCTCAATCGGCAAGGCGGCGTCTCACGGCTGCATCCGGATGAGAAACAAGGATGTCGAAGAGTTGTTCGAGCTGGTTTCAGTCGGAGACCAGGTCGAATTACATGGGGAACTAGACGAAGACCTGGCGGCACTCTTTGGTCGATTCGAAACGCCCGCGGCAGCGGTGTCGGCACCCGCGTCCGATAAAACGCGGCACAGTCCGGGAGTCGTGCTGGCTCTCGCGGTGGGCCGATGAAGACCAGGGCGGTGCAGGAAGCGTTTCACAATGCTCTGCCGCGCCGAGTGCTATAATCCGGCGTTGTGACTCGCCGGAAGGGCTTGCCTGTATTTCTTCTGATAGTTCTTGCTTTGGTCTCGTATCAGTTCGGCGCGGACCTCACGCAACTGTCGAAGGATATCGCCGGTCGGATTGCGTCGCGCCGACCCCGGCCGGAGTCAATCAGGGTTCTCACGTGTGGGACCCCAGGAGCTCATCAAAGTAAACTGCGCCAGGTTCGCCAGATTCTCGAACAGGAACTGCGTCGACGACGCCTGAACCTGGTCGAAGAGGCAGCCGCGCTGACGGTGACACTGAGCTTCGGCGAAGGACTGAAGGGGAGAATTCTGATAGCCGAGGTTAATGCGTTGGAACAACGCGATTTAGACGCCAAAGATATAATCATCGTCCCTATTCCGGCGGAGGCGCCGAGCCGAGGTATTTCGTTTCAAAAGTCCTTGCTGTGGCGGCAGAACCAGCCGATCCTCGATTTCGTAGTTCAGGGAGACAGGCTGTGGATTCTGTCTCCCAGAAGAATCTCAGCACTGGAGAACATTGAACACGGCTGGAAGGAGCGGACGGGCTGGGACCTTGAAAACGTCGAACACGTGCAACGCGACCCGAGAGGACGCCTCTTCGTTGACAGCACCGGTTTACGCGCCTTCCTGCCCGGAGTTCAATGCGAGGGAAACGCAGAGCCTGGCAGTCGGGTCACTTGCAGCACTACTGATCGGGGTTTCCCGGCCACCCCTTCCGACCCCACTCTTGCGACCATTCGCCTGGCGCCTGGCCGGAACTACTTCGATCAGCTTCGGACGTCAAGAGGCTTGGTCCGTGACTTGCCATCGTTTTACACCGTCGCTGTCGTATCAGGCCCCGGTGGGCCCGTATGGGCGCTGTCTGACCTCGGCCGCCGGACGAGAATTTACAATTCGACGTTCTCGGAAATCGGCCAGGCGTCCGGCTGGACCAGCGAGCTCGCGTCGGCGGAGCTGGGGGAATGCGGCAGTTGGATTCTGGCCGGGACTGAAAACGGTGATGGCCAAGAGGGCCTCCAGGCTTTCCAATGGATCGGAGACCGGCCGGTCGCTGGTGGTGAACGCCTGGAATTGGATGGCGTCGTGACGGCGCTGTGGCCAGACGGAGGGAATCGAGTACGACTGGTCGAGCGAAACCTGGAAAGCGGAGGATATGCAGCCTGGAGCGTTACGCTCATTTGCGTTAATTAGCCTGATGTTGGCGGCGGCCAGCGGAGCCCAGGGTAGCAAGCGCCCGGCGTACGGAGGTGAACTACGGGTCACCACTGCAGGACAGCTAGCCGATCTCCACCCAGGCACCCTGGAACTGGACGCCGGCGCAGCGGCCTTGAGGTTGCGGCTGCTGCCGTTGGTTTTCGAAACGCTGGTTAAGGTGGACAGCCACGGTTTTCCGCAGCCAGCCCTTGCTGTCAGTTGGACGGCCTCATCCGATCTCCGCCGGTGGAACCTGTCTCTCCGCCAAGGTGTGCGTTTCCATGACGGAGCACCCCTCGACGCTTCAGCCGTAGTCGAGTGCCTGACCTCCCGCGAGAACCCGTTCATCGTTCTCGACTATAACGGCCGGATTGTGATCGAGTCAGCCGACCCGCAACCAGACCTCCTCCTTGACTTGGCAACACTTGATCGGTCGATCTACCGGAGTTCGCCTGGCGGCGCATCGGTGGGAACCGGTCCGTTCAGGATTGCGGAATGGGTAGCGAGTCAGAAAGGCGTCCTGCTCGCTTTCGAGGAGCACTGGCAGGGTCGCCCTTTCCTCGACCGCGTGGTTCTCGAAATGGGCCGGAATTTACGGGACCAATGGATGGACTTGGAGTTGGACCGCACCGACCTGATCGAACTCTCGGCAGAAGAAGTACGAAGCGCGCGCGAGCGCGGCCATCGGATTCTCTCATCGAGACCCCTGGAACTCATGGCCCTTTCGGTTACTGCACCGGGATCCTCGCCCCAAGACATCAACCTTCGGAGCGCTCTTGCGCTCTCTATTGACCGCGATGCCATCCACCGAGTACTGCTCCAGAAACAAGGCGAAGGAACTAGCTCTCTTCTCCCACAATGGATCACCGGCTTCGGCTTTCTCTTCGGCCAGCTGCGAGACCTGAATCGGGCTCGGTCGTTGCTTGCGCTCTTACCGCAGGAACCACAGCTTTCCATCGGGTATCCCGCCCGCGACCGTCTGGCGAAGTCAATCACAGACCGGCTGGCGCTGGACCTTCAAAGCGCTGGAATCAGGATCCGGCCGCTCCCCCTGAACGAACCCAGTCGGGACGCGTACCTCGCTGACGTAGTTCTCCTCAGAGTGCCAATCACGACGCTGGATCAGAAACACGCACTGCTCGACCTCGCTTCCAGGTTGGGGCTTCGCCTCTCTGAGAACGTGGACTGGAACCAGCCGGAAGCCGTATTCAAGGCAGAGCGTGCGCTGTTGAAGGACTTCCGCGTTATTCCGCTCTTTCACTTGTCCTTCTCGTACGCCGTCAGCAAACGAGTAAGGTTCTACAGGGCGCCGGACATCTTTCTGACTGACTCGCTGCATTTAGAGGATGTCTGGGTGGCAGAAGAGACAGCAGTGGGACACATCCCGTGAGTTTCAGGACACGGCTTCTACTGATCATCGGAACCGCCGTCGTGGCAGCTTCGACCGCCGGGACCTGGATTCTGCTCGTCACGACAACGCGGGCGTTCGAGCAGCTCGACGAGCAACGCCGACTGGCACTGCTTCAGCAGTTTTGGCGGTCTTTCGACACCCAGGGGAAGGAGATAGCCCGACGGGTACAGGCTATCGCGGATTCCGAGGTCTGCATCAGGATGGCGGTCGATCTGAGCCGGCCGGGCGGAGACCCCGGGCGCTACGTGGACCAGGCACAGGCCTTGGCCGCACAGCACTCCCTGGACCTCCTCGAGATCGTGTCCGGTGACGGGAGGATTGTTTCTTCAGCCCAGTGGCCCGCCCGCTATGGATACCTACACCCGCTCGAGACGCAACTCAGACGCCAGGATGATGGAACGGTTTTCCTCAGTAAGCAACAGCTCCCTGATCTGCTAGCGATCGCAGTGACGGCGATTGCGCGTGTCAATCCCCGCGAGTCCCGACTTTACATTCTCGGGGGACAGCGGCTGGACCGACGCTTCCTTTCAAATATCGCTCTTCCCGCGGGGATGCGTCTGTTTCTCTACCCGAATGTCGAGCCAACCTTTTCTCCCCGGCTGCTGACCGGCACGGGTGACGACGAGGATCTTGAGAGGCTGGCACCCATAGTAAATAGTGTCCGGGAGACAAGGCGCGAATACACGTCGACGGTTTCATGGTCCGAAGACACAGCCGATTCCGACCAGGTCCAGGCGATCCCGCTAAAAGGCCTCGACGACGAATTGCTTGCGATCCTGATGGTCGGGAGCAGCCGCAGCGACATCATCCAGTTGCGGCGTTTTATTGGGATGATGGGACTGATCGCAGCGATCGGAGGAGTGATACTCGGGGTGGGAGCGGGTTGGTGGGCAACGCGGCGAGTCACAAGACCGATTCAGAAACTGGTTGAAGGTGCCGGAAGGGTCAGTCGAGGAAATTGGGATACGCGGGTCTACGTGGACTCAAAAGACGAGATCGGGGATCTCGCCAAAGCTTTCAATCAAATGACGGACCAGTTGCTCGACCAACGAGATCGCCTCATGCAGGCCGAACGAGTGGCCGCCTGGAGAGAAGTGGCCCGCCGTCTGGCTCACGAGATTAAGAATCCCTTGTTTCCGCTTCAGATTACTCTCGAGAATCTCCAGAGGGCGAAAAACGGCCACCCAGACCAGTTTGACGAGGTCTTCCAAGAAAGCACCGACGCGATTCTGTCGGAGCTTAACAGCCTGAAGACGATCGTGGCGAACTTCAGTGAATTTGCGAAGATGCCGCAGCCGCATCTTCAACCGGCTGATCTTAATGCAATAGTGGAGGAGAAGGCCAGACTGTTCCAGTCCCAGCTCATATCGAGGACCGATAGCCGCATCGACCTGCAGACCGCGCTGGAGACGAAGGCAACCGTCGTTCAGGCCGATCCGGAGCAGATAGGCCGAGTGCTGCAGAACCTGATTCTGAACGCGATTGATGCGATGCCGCAGGGGGGGACGCTGGTTGTGAGAACGCGTGAACACGCGGCAGGAATCCTCATAGAGGTGGAAGACAGCGGAGTCGGGCTCACTCCTGAGGAGCGCGAACGCGTCTTTACCCCGTACTACACGACCAAGCAGCACGGAACCGGTCTCGGACTTGCGATTGTGCAGTCGATTGTCAGCGACCACCGGGGGCGGATCAGCATCGAAAGCGAACCGGGCCGGGGAACGATTTTTCGTGTTTGGTTAGCTCGCGCATGAAGGCGCAACGGAGAAGTCATGGAAGCCCAGGAACTAAGACATCACCTGCTGATTATTGACGACGACGTGAACACGCTCGCCTCGCTGGCTCGCGCTTTTCGCATGAGTGGCTACGAGGCGACCGTAGCGGACAGCGCCGGAAGGGCTCTCGAGCTGATCAAGGCCGGATCGTTTGATGTGATCCTTTCCGACGTGGTCATGCCGGGAAAGGACGGGTTGAGCCTTCTTGCGGATCTCAAGCAACTCGGCGTCACCACCCCGGTCATCATGGTCTCGGGGCAGGCCAGCGTCGAAATGGCAGTCAAGGCGACCAAGCTGGGGGCGGTCGATTTTCTTGAGAAGCCATTATCGACCGACAAGCTTCTGATTACGGTTCAAAACGCCCTGCGCCTTCGCACTCTGGAAGAGGAAAACCGGCAGTTGCGTCAGCGGGTCGGACGCCACGAGATAGTGTGGGTCAGCGAAGTGATGGCTCGATTAATGGCCCAGGTAGATAGGGTTGGGGCCAGTGAAACGCGGGTTTGTATTCAAGGTGAGACGGGGACCGGCAAAGAGTTGATCGCCCGGGCGCTCCATGAACGGAGTTCGCGTCGTGCGGGGCCCTTCGTCACCCTGAACTGTGCGGCCGTCCCGGCGGAGTTGATCGAATCCGAGCTTTTTGGCCACGAAAAGGGGGCGTTTACAGGAGCGATCGGCCGCCATCTGGGGAAGTTCGAACAGGCCAGCCGCGGAACGCTGTTCCTCGATGAGATCGGGGACATGCCCCCGGCCATGCAAGCCAAGCTGCTGAGAGTCCTCGAGGAAGGAGAGATTGAACGAGTCGGAGGGGACCGGAAGATCAGGGTAGACGTGCGCGTGATTGTCGCGACCCATAGGAATCTGCAGGAGTTGGTCAGGAAAGGAGCGTTCAGGGAAGATCTTTACCATCGGGTGTACGTCTTTCCTATCCTACTTTCTCCTCTTCGAGAACGGACCGAGGACATTCCTGTCCTTCTCGAGTACTACAGCAAGCACGTCATCCAGCAAAACGGTTGGAAACCGAAACCTTTCGCGAAAGAAGCGAGCGAGGAACTGCGCCGCTATTCCTGGCCGGGCAATGTACGAGAGTTGCGGAACGTGGTCGAACGACTTCTGTTGCTCGCTGACTCGGAAGTTGACCTGACCGCGGTCCGTCTTGCGCTTCCGCACGGCCCGAGCGTGGCGCCTGTTTCGAGCGGGAGTGGCGCTCTGGCTGACCGGGTTCACGCCTACGAGAGGGAGGTGATCGTCTCTGAGCTGAGGAGACATAACTTCCAGATGACGGAGACGGCCCGCACCCTGGACCTTGAGCGCAGCCATTTGTACAAGAAATGTCAACAGCTGGGGATTGATGTCGAGGAGTTGAGACAGGAGTGAAGAGCCGGTTCCAGGCGCCCGTTCAATTTCAGCCACGCACAAACCGAGAGCGAAGCAAGCACACAAAACCGACTGCCGATATATGACATAAAACCTTCAGTATTAAATATTTAAGCCTCGCACATCTTAGTCAGCGTCCCCTATTTGCCTTCGCACATCTTAGTCAGCGTCCCCTATTTGCCTATTAGTCAGCGTCCCCTATTTGCCCCTGCCCCGCGGCGCGCGGCTCTGTAAGAAGCGCTTTTCCCCCGCGTCAGGCTTCCCCGCTACAATGCGACCCATGCCTTCCTCTCGGTCCAAGACCGTGTATGTCTGCCAGTCGTGCGGGACCAACAGCCCCAAATGGGTCGGCCGTTGCACGGGCTGCGGCGGGTGGAACACCATGGTCGAGGAAGAAGAGGGTTCCTCAATCTCGCTTCCGGTCGCCGGGCCAGCCGTGCCGTATGAGGAGATCCAGCAACAGGACGGGATTCGCTTGAGGACAGGCAACGCGGAGTTCGACCGGGTGCTCGGCGGCGGAATCGTAGCGGGATCCCTGGTTTTGCTCGGCGGGGAACCGGGAATCGGGAAATCGACTCTCCTGCTCCAAATCGCAGAAGCCCTGTCCAGTTCGGCGCACAAGGTCCTGTATGTGGCCGGGGAGGAATCGGTTCAACAAATTCGGCTCCGGGGCGAAAGGATAGGAATCAAAGGCGCTCACCTTTTCCTCTCGGCGGAGACCTGCCTCGAACGGGCCTTTGAAGAGGCCTCAAGAATAAAGCCCGACGCCTTGATAGTCGACTCAATTCAGACAGTCTTTACCGAAAAGCTCGGGTCGGTACCGGGCAGCATCAGCCAGATCCGAGAATGCACGGGTCAACTCCTGACCTTCTCCAAGCGAGAGCAAATATCTACTTTCCTCATCGGACACATCACGAAGGACGGATCGTTAGCAGGACCCAAGGTGCTCGAGCACCTGGTTGACACCGTGCTCTATTTTGAGGGGGATCGGCACCAGAACCAGAAGATTATTCGAGCGGTCAAAAACCGTTTTGGGCCCGCTAATGAGTTGGGGATTTTCCAGATGACGGGAAAAGGGCTGACCTGCGTGGAAAACGCTTCTCGCCTCTTCCTGTCGGAACGGCCGGCACAGGTTCCGGGTTCGGTTGTTCTTTGCACCATCGAGGGGACCCGACCCGTGCTCGTCGAAATACAAGCGCTGGTCAGCGACAGCACGTACGGTACAGCGCGCCGTACCGCCAACGGAGTGGATCCGAACCGCGTGGCCCTGCTCCTGGCCATGCTGGACAAACGGGTTGGTTTGCACCTGCTTGGCAGCGATGTCTACGTGAATGTGGCTGGAGGGCTTGAACTTACGGAACCGGCAATCGACCTGGCTCTCGTGATGGCTATTATCTCCAGTTTTCGTAACCGGCCGGTCAGCCCAGCCACCGTCGTCTTCGGCGAAGTCGGCCTCGCCGGAGAAGTCCGAGCGGTTAGTATGGCTGATTGCCGCGTGAGGGAAGCGGCCCTGCTCGGCTTTGAGCGCGTCGTCCTCCCTAAAGGCAATCTGCCGCTTTCTGATCATGTAAGTGGCTTGAAGATCACGGGTTGCACCTCGGTCCAGGAGTGCCTGGACTGGCTGGACAGTCGGAGATGATCGGGCTAGAATAGAAATGTCAATAACTTAAGAGCAGCGTTGGAAAAGGATTCCAGGCAAATGGGGCAATCCCTTTCCTTGTCGATTGCTCCTTTTTTCCTTAAAAGAGGAATTCTTTATGGGCTTGTGGCTCATACGGGCCCTTTTTGCGGCCATTTTCACAGCAGCTACTTTCTACCTGAAACCCTTCGACCTTTCCCAATGGGCGGCCTTGGCAGTGGGACTGGTTGTGGCGCTCGCCATTATCGTCTTTGAAATCACTGTCCGCCACAGCTCCCTGAAAACGTTGATAGGCGCCGCCCTCGGGTCGACGCTCGGGATTGTCGGGGCGGTGTTGATCAGTTCCATCGTTGAGAACATGAAGTTCCTTCCCGCTAACACGGCTACGTTCTTCCAGGTCTTGATCCTCGGCGTTATGGGCTATGTGGGCCTCGTCATGGGCATCACCAAAGGGGACATGCTGAATCTGAGCTTCGGAGGACTCTTCGCCGAGCGCCCAACCAAGAAATCCGCCAAACTCCTTGATACCAGTGTAATCATCGACGGCCGAGTCGCCGACATCGTCGAGACCGGGTTTCTGGAAGGGCAGCTTCTCGTTCCGGAGTTCGTTCTCAGAGAGCTCCAAATGGTTGCCGATTCAGCCGATTCGATCAAGCGCAACCGGGGCCGAAGGGGCTTGGACATCCTTCAGCGGATTCAGAAGGAGCCGAGTATCAAGGTGCAGATCATCGAGGACGACTATCCCGAGGTCAAGGGCGTCGACATGAAGTTGATCGAGCTGGCCAAGGATACCGGAGCGAAGATCGTCACGAACGATTTCAATCTGAACAAGGTCGCCCAATTGCGCGGCGTTGACGTGTTGAACATAAACGAACTGGCCAATTGCCTTAAGCCTGTGGTCCTACCCGGCGAGACCATGCGAGTTTTCATCTTGAAAGAGGGGAAGGAGTACAATCAGGGCGTCGCGTATCTGGATGATGGGACTATGGTTGTCGTCGATAATGCCCGCAAGATGATCGGGAAGACGATTGACATCCAAGTGACAAGCGTGCTCCAGACGACGGCGGGCAAAATGATCTTCGGCAAGTTCCAGTCAAACGGCGAACCGCAGCCAAGAAGTGAATTCGAGCGCGAGCCACGGGTAACACGAGCTTGATAGGACTCATTCTGGCCGCTGCTGGGTCGGGCTCCCGCTTCGGATCCTCGGTCCCTAAACAGTTCCTGCCTTTGGATGGCGTCCCGATCTACTTCCATTCACTCGATATATTCGAACCACTGGTGAATCAGGCGGTAATCGTGGTTCCCAGTCGGTGGAAGGATCAGGTGTACCAGGAAACACGAGACTCGTGGGGCGCCGATCGAATCCGAGTCGAAGAGGGAGGCGAGCACCGGCAAGACTCAGTCAGGCGCGGCCTGGCGTCTCTTCCGGCGGTCGACATCATCCTGATTCATGACGCTGCCAGGCCGTTTGTCACCGGCGGGCTAATCAGCCGGGTCATCGACGAGACCCGGAGGACAGGCGCGTGCGTTCCCGGATTGCCGATCAGCGAGACCGTAAAGCAGGTGCGTAATTCAACCGTCGTCCAGACGCTTGACCGGAACTCCTTGGTGCTGGTGCAGACGCCGCAGGGTTTTCAGCGGGAGGTTCTGGCTAAGGCTATTGAGAAGGCCTGTGAAGAAGGCTTTTACGGCACCGATGAGGCCGTGCTCGTGGAAAGAAGTGGACACCCGGTAGCCGTGATCCCAGGAGAACCGGGTAATATCAAGATCACGGTGAAACGCGACCTGAGCGGGCGGAGCTGAGATGTCAAAGACCAGGTTCCGTATTGGGAGCGGGTACGATTTTCATCCTTTTGTCGAGGGAAGGCGGCTCTTTTTGGGCGGAGTTGAGATACCGCATGCGCGCGGGCTGGAAGGCCATTCCGATGCTGACGCCCTGCTGCACGCCGTCGCTGACGCTCTGCTCGGCGGTGCCGGACTGCCTGACATCGGCAGCTATTTTCCGAACACCGACCCGCGCTACAAGGATATATCCAGTCTTCTGCTGCTGGAAAAAGTTTACCGGCTGGTCCGCGGCAAGGGCCTCGCCGTCGGAAACGTCGACGTCACCGTCATCGCCGAAGTGCCGAAGATCCGACCGCACGTGGAGGCCATGAAAGCGAACCTGGGACGTGTCCTTTACGTCTCGCCCGATCAGATCGGGATCAAGGCCACGACCATGGAAGGCCACGGAGCGATCGGCCGAGGCGAGGGAATCGCCGTGCATGCAGTCGCGTTACTGGAGGTGGTAGAGTAAGCAGCTTATGGCTGAATCGAGATTCTTCGCGGTAGCAAAAGAGGCAGCGCTGGAAGCGGGAGCGATCCTGAAGGAACACCTCGCCACCGATTTCAAGATCTATAAGAAAGGCATCGTTAACCTCGTCACGGAAGTCGACCTCAAGGCCGAGAAAATGATACTCGACCGGATTCGCCGGGATTTCCCGGATCACCACATCCTCTCTGAGGAGAAGGGGTCATACGAGGGCGAGGCAGATTACCGGTGGGTGATTGATCCCCTTGACGGCACCACCAACTACTCCCACCGTTACCCCGCTTTCTGCGTTTCGATTGGCCTTGAACACGCCGGGAAGACGCTCCTGGGAGTCGTCTACAATCCGATTTCCCAGGAGATGTTTA
>RPQK01000100.1 GCA_003819755.1 Acidobacteriota bacterium
CGGGACGCCTGCGCTCCCAGGGGACGCCCCCACTCTCGGTTCTTATTTGAGCGCTTATGCCCCCACGGGGTCGCATAGCAAAGGGTTGGCCGCGTTGTTTGCGGCCTACCCTGGGTTGGTCGCCGGCAGGATTCCAACCCTATCGTGCGCAACCCTTTCAGGGTTGGAATCTCGCCATTTCCCGCACCCAGGGTAGGCCGCAAAAGACGCGGCCAACTCTGGGCTTTGCACAACGCGACCCCATTCGGGTCGAAAGGCGGCGGGCGGCCGACCCGAGAGGGCTTGCTGAAAAGGAGCGAGGGGCGGCCGATCATCCTCAGTCTCACGTGTGGGGCACAGTGAGCCTCAGCGGGGCTCCGGCTTGTTCCATCACCCCGACCCCGGGTTCCCTCACCCCCTTTCGGGGTTCGGTCACCCGGGGCTACGCGGCCTTCGTCGGGACTCCGCTGGTTGCCTCCAAGAATCATCTGGCGATCGGAGGATATTCGCGGCCTCGACTCAGTGGGCACGGGCCATTGGGTCGCGGGCGCTTTACGAGTTGCGGGACTGGCAGACGAGTAAGCCCAGACTCCAGCGTGTATCGACAATTGCGCTGCCCGAATCAGGCGGGCATGATCTGCAGCCGCTCCCTGGCTCTGCGCTTCTATGCGTCACGACCGAGAATCATTGCTGGTTGTTTGACCGGGCTGCTCGCACGTTCGTCCGGCATCCGGCGCTTGGCGATCTTCGCCACGTGAAAAGCATCAGTGTTCATCCGGTCACGAGGCAGCTGGTCTACGTGCAGGCGGAGGGGCCAAACTGGTGGACGGAGTGCCTCCGCTTCTTAAATCCTGACAAGGACATCTGCACTCCAGCCGAGCAGCACTACAAGGCGCGCTGGAATGTCCGGCCGTAAGCCTGCGATTTAACTCTCCTGGGCCTTGGCAGTAGGGCAAAGAAACAATAGAATTCGCCCGACAATCGACTTTATGTACGGAGGTCTGAATGTATCGTTACCCTGTCGGCGTAATCGCTCTTTTCATGTTCATTGGTCTGGGTTTCGCGCAGCAACCGTTGAAAGACTACGCGGGTTACAAGGATCCGGAGCTTTTCACCCGGATGCCGAACTACTCTCTGCCTTACAAGGGCTCCTTCGAGGAGCGCGAGTTTGACGCTCACCTGTTCTTCGTGAATACCGGCAAAGCGAGCGAACGAAAGTCGGTGGAAGGTCATTTTACGCGGTACACCTATGACTTTGACAAGACCGCAGGTGGAGCGAGGCCCAGTACACTTCAGATCCTTCGAAACTACCAGAGCGCAGCCGCACGGCTGGGAGGCAAGGTCCTCTTCGATAGCGGCTCGGCGACTACAATCCTGATTGAGAAGGACGGAAAGGAGATTTGGGTCGAGGTGCTGCCGCGCAATGCGGCCTCAATGTACCACTTGCGGATTGTAGAGAGAGAGACCATGAAACAGGACGTGGTTGCCAATGCCGATGCTTTTAGAGACGGCCTGAAACAGAGCGGCCATGTTGAGGTCCCGGGAATCTTCTTTGATACGGGCAAGGCGGAGGTCAAGCCGGAATCGGACGCCGCTCTGCGGGAGGTGGCGAAGCTTCTGCAGACTGATCCTACTCTCAAGGTCTGGGTCGTCGGGCATACGGACAACACGGGAACAGTCGAGGGCAACATGAGCCTTTCAAGCGCCCGTGCCGCCGCGGTCGTTAAGGTTCTGGTGAGCCAGATGGGCTTGGATGCTGCCAAAAGGCTCGCTCCGCATGGCGCCGGCCCTTACGCTCCTGTCGCAGCCAACGAAACGGAAGAGGGAAGGGCAAAGAATCGACGGGTGGAGTTGGTCAAACAGCCGTAGGAGAAACGAAGTCGAAAACGCACCTCGCACCCTTGCTGGCTGCGCTCACCTCGACTCCTGGCTCTTGACCAGGCGGCGGTAGCGCTGGGGGCTGATGCCCGAAAAGCGGGAAAACTCGGCAATCAGATGCGCCTGATCGTAGTAGCCCAACTCGACCGCCAGGTCAGCCCAGTTCGGGGGAGTCGAGCCACGCAGGCTGCGGTTGACACGGCGAAAGCGGAGGATACGCGACAGCGCCTTCGGGCTGAGACCCACATATCTGACGAATTCCCGCCCCAAGTGCTGGCGAGAAATTCCAAGCTCCGAGCAGAGATCATCGATTCGCAGCTCTCCGCCGCCCGCCCTGATGCGGTGCACTCCCTCGACGACGTGGTCCGGGATATTCCTTCCTCCACCGTTCATCCCGAGAAGCGTTGCTTCCACAATGCGCAGTCGTTCCTCGATCGAGTGGGGCTCTCCGGCTCGCCCCAGTGCCTTGACCTTCCTGGACTCCAGCAATTGGCGGGCATCCGGTTTGAGATCGGCCATGACACCCAGGGGTGTCTCGAGAAAGGGGTACGCTCGGCCCGGTTTAAAGCGTGCTCCCATCCAGGCGATTGTCGGGTCCTGAGCCATCCAGACGGCGCGCGTCATAGGACCGACGATCCAGACATCCTCGAGAGAGACCTGGGGGCCCAGAGGATCGGGCGCGCGCGGCCTCGTTCGAAACCGAAAAACAATGTCGACGCAGCCATCGGGGAGGATCGGGTAACTCAGACCAGCCGGAAGTGGAGCTTCCGCAGAGCTCCAGAGGCAGTCGACAGACGGCTTGAGCTCCTCACAGACCGGGTATTCGACGTAGAACCGCGGAGCGGCTGCCACGCGAGTATTTTGCCACAGGAGGGATAGGCCGATGTTCCAAATTTCCAATATCCCACCCGGACGAGTGTCTATACTGAAGATTCAGAAGGGGGTTGGAATGAGGATATCGTGGCTGGCGTCGGCCGGGCTGATAGTGATTTCCTGCTTGACGTCGACATCCATGGGAGGAAACGTGAAGCAACTGAGCAAAGCCAATCTAGGCAAGGCCCGCGAATTCATCATGAAGCAGGGAAGGCCGCTCGAGCAGGCCCTCTACCGCCTCCGGTTCGAAGGCGGTTCGGCGGACGCGGTTCGAGCAGCGCTTCAGGATTACCAGAACCCGGACGGCGGCTTCGGGAAGGCATTGGAACCGGATCTGCGGTCGCCGGAGAGCTCGGTTCTCGCCACCCTGCGAGCATTTCAGGCCCTGACGGCGGTAAAGACGCCGCCTGACCACCCGATGATCAAGAAAGCGATGGTCTACCTGGCTTCGACCTTCGATGAGAGCAAGGGAGTTTGGCGGATCATTCCGCCGGCAGCCGGGAAATACCCGCACGCGCCGTGGTGGAATCAGGAGCAACTCGAGCAGGCGTTCGGCGGCTTTCAGGTTCTCCCACGCGCGGAACTCCTCGGGTACCTGTTCCTTTTCGATCCTCCGTCTTTCCCAATGGATCGGCGGCTGAACTTGGTGAAGGCGGTTGCGGAAAGCCTGGAGAACGTCTCCGATGCGCAAGCGGGCCTGGCGGTCGATTCCTGCGCGCGTCTTTACGAGACCGGGCGGGTGCCGGCCGAGTACTCGAACCGAATTTACAGAAAGCTGGTCCAGCTGGTCCCGCGGGCGGTTGAGCAGGATCCCGAAAAATGGAAACAGTACTGCCTGAAGCCTGCCTGGCTGGTCCGCACCCCGGAATCGCCATTCCTTCCCGTCATCGCCAGCGCCGTCGAGCGCAACCTGGATTACGAAATCGACAATCAAAGCGAGGACGGGTCATGGCTCCCGAATTGGAATTGGTACGGCGCGTTCCCCGAAGCTTGGCCGGCCGCCGAGAAGGAATGGCGTAGCGTTCTAACCATCCAGACCCTTGAGACGTTGCAGGCGTTTGGGAGGGTGGAGCGGTAGAGGGCAATTCTGAAACGGCGGGTCGCTTTTACAGAGCCGCGCAGCATTCTTTTTGCGGAGCGCGTCGGATACGGGGCGCAAGCAAGATCGATTCGTGCTGGAGGCACGCATCCGACGCGCTCCGCAAAAAAGACGCTGCGCTTGCGGCTCTGCAATTCGAGCTGCGCGGGAAACGTGGGCTTAACGTTTCACTGACCACTACTTCCTGCGGCCTCAACAAACGGCCGGCCCTTGAGCCAGCGGCCGACGGCTTTCGCGTATTCTTCTGTGAAAGCGTGGCCGATTCCCTGCATGACCTGCACTTCGACTGGGACTCCGAAGAACTTGCCGAAGTCCCCGGTCAGCTTCGTCTGCCGCATCAACAACTCTCGCCCGTCCCCCTCGCGGTCCTGCCGATCGCCGACGAGCAGCAGGAAGCGGCTCGAAGTGACCGGTTTCTTGTACCAACCCGCCAGGAAGGAAGCTCCCTGATCAACCAGCACAAAGCTCCGAAAATGTGCCGTGACCATCGGATCCTGGCACGCGACCAGGATTCCTATCGTGATCGCGCCGTTTGAAAAACCGGCCATCGCCCCCTTGTCCTTCTCTATATTCGGGACAAGCTCAAACAGCCGACCGAGCATGATTCCGTAAGCTTTCTGAAGCGTGGGGTAGTCGTCATAGTTCAGTACGATGCCGCCCAGCGGCTCAGAAGGGTCGAGAGATTTCTTAAATAGAGGGACGCTGGCCAGAACCCAACCGCGGCTCCCCACGATCCTTTCCGCCATGCCGATGTCCCCTGAAGGCCCGCCATCTCTACCTCTAAAGTAAACCAGCAGCGGATATCTTGACTGCGGATCGTAATCGTCGGGCAGGCGGATGGCCATTCGGGCCGGGACGCGATCACCGGTCACGAGCGAGTAAAGCGTCGGAGGCATGTCAGGCTGCGGGAATTCGATCTCGGTGACCTTGCCCGGAACCGGAACGGTGTTCTGACCGGACAAAGCCGTGAAAGACGTGATCAGGAGAAGCAGGCTGGATGATGCACAAAGGTAGCGTGGAGCAGTCATTTTGTCCCCTGGCTAAAGGCTTTCAATGAAGCGTGTCTGCGACCTGGTCATGGTACTTCAAGGCCTGATCGGCGTCCACGACCCAGTTCCATTGGCCCGGAAAAGGCTTTACCGGGTAGTTCTTTATCGCCTCTGCCGTCTCCTTCAGTCCCTTTAGACATTCCCGGATGGTCGCGGCCAATTCCGGCGTTTGGTACGCTCCGCCCCTTGCATAGACCCGGCCGCCGAAATACGCCCCGGCTGTCATCCGGTGAAGCCGTGCGGTCAGGAGCGTTCGCGCGAAGTAGTGCTGAAGGTCGGTGTAATCATCCGGGCGCAAAGAACCGCGGGCTTGCTCAATCGCCTCGAGGGAGTCCTGCGCCAGCCGGACTCCGTAGTCCTTCTCAGTAAGAATGTACGAAAGAAACTGCTGATTCATCTCCTCTTCCGGTCGGATCCACCCGGTCTCCGTCAGTCCCGGAACTTCGTCCCAGCGAGCGCTTCCGGGCGATTTAAGTGCCGGAGGGGCGAGGTGAGCCACAACATCCCGCCAGTAATGGAACTCCCGGCCGATGCCGTGACCGACAAAGGCAATCGGCGGGTCAAGCCATTTGCCGGAGACGTGCCGGGCGTAACTCGAGGCGTAAGGGTCGTAATCGAGCCGTGAGTGATTGGCGATGTTCGTGGCGAGCGTGTACAGGGTGCAGGTGACGATGTCATACGCATTCTTGAAGGCGCGTTTGACGCCCGTTACCGCACCCGGACCATACCGGTCGGCGATAAACTCGTCGTAGACCTGCTCGGCCGTGATGTCCCGGTCCTCGAAGCCTCTCTTCAAGGCCCACAGGTTGATTTCCGACGGCCTGCCGATGATCCGGGTCCTGCCGTAACGGTCCGTGCGCGCCACGTATCCAGCCACGTGGTTCCGCCGGAGCAGGTTTCGTCCGCGCCGGAGGATGTACTCCGGCCAGGTGTTGGCGATCAGGCCCTGCCCGTTGAATTCGCCGGCCGCGTCGAACTCCATGATCGTCGTTCGGGCAATTTGCCCGGCGAAAAAATCGTCCGGGTGGGTAAGGAAGAAATCGTGAGGCGTCTCCTTCATCATCAGCCGCATTTCAGGGTGCTCGATGAGGGCCAGCGCCTTCACGATGTCCGCATATTCGGTCTTCGTGTAGGCAAACGTCCGGGCATAGATGGCTTTTTGCCGCTCTTTGATGACGACGTCGCAAACGGCATTCACGACGGCGGCCAGTTTCTCTTCGTTAGTCTTCAGACGTTTGGAAAACTGCCGTTCAGCGCGGCCCCCGGTTTCGATAAAGGTCAGGACCAACCCGTCGGCGGCCGGAACAAGACCCAGCATTGTCCGGTAGTCCTGTTTCAGCCACGACCAGAACTCCGGGTTATCGAGATCGAGCGTTCCCCCGGGGCCTGTCCTGAACTGTTTCGGATAGTAGTCAAGGCCGTAAAGGCAATGGTCCCAGAGCACGACCTCGGTTATACCCGCTGCGTGCGCCTTATCGATGAGCTGGCTGACCTGTCCCCGCCGCTTCTCATCCTTCATCTCCCTGAGGTTGTGAACGAGGTCGTGGGAGAGTTGAAGGTGATTGATCCCGTATTTTCGGGCCGCGGCGATAACGGCAAGGTCATCTTCCTGACTAGCGGAAAGGATGTTCCAGCCCTTCACCGCCTGCCCGGGTTTTAGCGGGCCGTGTTGAGCGTATGCGGAGTCCAGCCGGGCTGCCAGACCACAGAAGACAACCAGGCAGAGTGCGAATCGAAAAACCGCGGCCGGCCGCGTCATTCTCATCATCTCGTTCCTCCAGTTCAAAGACAGCGGTCTTCGTTCCCGAAGTCATAGTCCGGCGAGCCGAGCGCCTTCCGCCGATGGAGGCGTCCGCTGGGAGCGCAGGCGTCTCGCCTGCACTGGGGCGAGGGGCGTCCCGCCCCGTCCAAGCCGCCAGCACAGACGATCCTGGTGACGGCTCGGACGGGGCGGGACGCCCCTCGCCCCGGTGCAGGCGAGACGCCTGCGCTCCCGGCGAACGCCCCAATCGGCGGAGGTTGCTCGAGTTTCAGGCATTCTCTCAATCCCACTTCTTGAGCGGATGGGCGCGATTCTTAAGGGGAAAGGTCACCCGCGCTTCGCGGATATGCGACTCGTAGACGGCTTGCAGCATCTCCAGGGAAAGCAGACCGTCGCGCAGGTTCACCTTTGGTTCGCGGTTCTCCTTCATGGCCAGCAACAGGTCATCGACAATCGGCGCATAGCGGGCGGCCCTGGGATTCGGACTCTCGACTTCCGCCGGGGCACCAGGCAGCGGCTCCCAGTTTCGATTCCGACCAAAGGGAGCCCAGGAAGGCTCACGAAGCAGACTGGTTATCGGTCGGGCGTCGGGACGGATGGCGACGATGCCGCGGGAACCAAAGATATCGAGCCCCCACCGTCCTCCGTTGCCGTCGCCACTCCTCGTCGAGGCAAAGTAACCTTTCACGCCGTTTTTGAAAGCATAGGTCGCCTGGATACTATCTCCCGCCACGGGTCCGAGCGACTCGGTCGCCTCGTGGACATCCGCCCTGCGCGCCGGCCGGCCGTCGACGGTTACGTCGGCCTCGCACCACAGCGGCTCGCCGAGGAAGAAACGCATCAGGTCCGTAATATGAATGCCCAAGACCAGCATATCCTCGCCGCCAGCACGGCGATCCTCTTTCCCTCGACCGCGCACTTCCAGGATCTGTCCAATCAGACCTTCATCAATGATGAGCCGGCGGGCATGCTGAACGGACGGCATCGCCCTGAAGTTATAGGCCACCGCCCACTTCAGGTTTCTGCCGGTGATTGCCTTCACCATATCGTCGCCATCCGAGACGTTGTCGGCGATCGGCTTCTCCATCAGGCCATGAGCGCCGGTTTCGGCGGCGGCGAGAAGGTATTCACGATGCCGGACGGTGTAGCGCGGGGCTATCACAACCAGGTCCGGCCTCTCCTTGGTCAGCATCTCGTGGTAATCGGCGTAAGTGCGGGCGACCCCAATCTCGGCGGCATGGGAACGGCGTCCGCCCTCATCCGGGTCCGCCAGTGCGACCATATCGACATCGGACCGCAGCCCGAAGACGGTATGCAGGTTGTGACCATAGTCCCCCTGGCCGGTAGCTCCGATGATGCAAGCGCGATACTTCTGACTTTGCAGCCGGGGAGCCAAGGTTGGGGATTCAAACAGCCCAGTGGCGGGAAAAACAGCTCCGGCCGCGAGGAACTCCCTGCGTGTCGTTTTCATATGCGCGCCTCCTGTCGTACCGAGGATCTAACATGGTCCACCGCGAGTCAAGGAGTGGCGTCGTCTCCCCGCGTGGTATACTGGCTGAGGACGATTCATAGTCATCGGCCCGCCGTTTTCTGCCAGAAGCGCTTCTCCCGCTCGGCAAAGCCTGTCATTTCATGGGATTGCGGTCGCACCGAAAGAAGTCGGTCGGACACGGCTGCCCTGGAGGTCAGGAGAGCGAAGATGGCAAACGGTAGGTACACTAATACAGGAGAGTAATCTATGGCGAGACCCGGACCAACGACACAAGCAAAGCGACAGCGCGAGCGCGCGAAAAAGGAAAAACGCCAGGCGAAGGAAGAGGAACGGGCCCTGCGCAAGGAGCAGAAGGCTCGGAACGCCTCTGATCGGCCCCTAGCCCCCGGCGAGGATCCCGACCTCGCGGGCATCATACCCGGACCTCAGAAGCCCGCCACTGACGACTATTAGAACAGCCGGCCGAGGCGGAACGAGATCTTCCACTGGCCGTCTTGCCCATAGCTGGGTCCGAAGAAGACGAGGCCCAGGGGAGTCTCGCCGACAATACCAACGGCGACGTCGTGGTAAGGCTTAGCTGGCTGGTCAAGACGAAAGGCCCGGCCAGCCTCATAGATGACGCCCAGGTGGAAGTTGCCTGCGATTCCCTCACGCTCGGTCAAGAGGCGCAAGGCCAGCACGCTGGCATAGTAGTAGCGGCTGCCGAACATTTCGTCTCGCGACAAGGCACTGAGCCGGTAGGGGCCTCCGAGCGAGAACACCGGGTATGGGATCTGGTCGTCAGTCGCGAAACCGCCCTCGAGTGACGCCAGTATCGTGTTACGGCGCTTGATCGGAGCGGCCCAGCTAAAGCGGCTCTGGAGTTGGGCGTACCGGCGATCAGTCAACGGGGATTGCGCCACCCAGCGCACCTCGTTGACCGCTCTCAGGCCATGCCTGGGGACCATCGCGCTGTCCTGCCCCTCATGGGTCCAGCGCACCCGCCACTGGCTCAAAATGCCTTTAGCGTCCGGGAAGGTGGCGGTTCCCAGCGATTGAGACGCGGCCAGCCGGCTGACCTGGTATCCGAACCTCACTTCATCCGTCCTCCCGCCCGCATATCCGACGTCTAAGCCAGCGCCGGGCTCGCGGAACTCCACCGAAAGCTGTCTCTTACCTTCCCGGTAGACATCAAAGTCCGAGTTTTCGTAGAACCCCCGAGGAGCCACAAACCAACGGGTCGCCCCCGCCCGCCAGTAAAGTTCCGTTGACAACCGGTTCAGGATTCCGAAATTGACGTCACTACGCCATTCTGAAAAGGCCCCGGGCACATCCAGGAAGGTCAGCCGCGCGCCGAGTCCGAGCCGCACACCATCTGACTGGGAACCATCCAGGAGGATCAGGCTGTTGAGGAAGGGGGGACCGTGCTTCTTCTCTCGCAGGTTAACCTGGTAGCCCTGAAGGCCGCGGCGCTCGCACGACTCGTAATCCGCAGCTTCAAAACGTCCCCAACCGGTGATCCAGGTGAGGGCTGTCTCCAGGGGGCCGGTCGCATACGGAGCCGCGACCCAGCGAGCTAGCTCGCGATCGACGGCTTCCGTGGTCCGGCCGTCACTGGCCTCAAGCGCAAGGAAGGCAGGCCGGGCAGGGGCCACGCGCCGCCGCGCTCGGCGCTCTTCCAGGTACTGGCGCCATTCCTGCTCACTGAGTGCGAGGGGCTCGAGCTCCCTCGCCTTCTGTGCGGTTGCTTTGTAGCCCAGGTCGGCGAGCTCCCGCCAACGATGAAAGTCCGCAGATCCAAAACCAGCCACGTCCGGCGACACGACGATATCGGCAAGGCTGATATGCCTCAGCTCGGTTCCGCCGATCATGACATCGAGAGAGCGCCCGGCGATTCCGGTGAGGGACGAAGGCATCTTCTCGCTGGCAATGACGTGGCTCTTGAGCGGCACGGCGATGATAACCTCCGCACCCATACCCTTCACAACATCCACGGGTAAGTTGTTCAACAGCCCACCATCAACGAGGGTCCGGCCACCGATTATCCAAGGTGAAAAAACGCCCGGGATGGCCATGGTGGCACGCAAGGCGTCAAAGAGGCTTCCTTCCTGGAAGACGTATTCGGTGCCGTCCTTGAGATCAACGGCCACGGTACGAAACGGCGTGGGAAGCTCGTCAAAGCTCGTCAGTCCGCCGTAGGGATTCGTGAACCGGCTAAGCAGAAGGCCAATTTCGTGGCACGGGGACAGGCCTCCGGGGAGGTTGACGCCATCCTTCAGTCCAAGCTCCAGCTGGTTCGGGAACTCGCGCCGGTCTTCTTTGCGGCGATAGGTCAGGTCGCGAAAGGCGGGGTCCGGGCGAAGCGTGCGGGTCCAATCGATCTGCTGGATGAATTCCCGGATTTCCTCGTAATCGAACCCCGCCGCGTAAAGGCCGCCGACAAGTCCGCCCATGCTTGTCCCGGCGACACAGTCAACCGGTACCCGGTGTTCGCCGAGCCAGGTGAGAACCCCGAGGTGGGCCAAGCCGCGCGCACTGCCTCCAGCCAGGGTCAGGCCGATACGTGGACGTGAATTCCGGACCTTGTTGGGGCTGGCCTCGAAATCGCCGGTCACCAGGAAAACAACTGTCAAAGACGCCAATATCCGCACGGCGGTCCGCACCATGGTGCGGAAGCATACCAGAGAATCGAGCGAGCGCCACTTGACGAACCGAAAATGCTGGCAGGAAGCGAGTCATCGTCGGTACACTACCGTGCAATCACGACATGATGAACTACTTCTGGATCGGCCTTGGAAGCGCGATTGGAGGCATGTGCCGCTATGGGCTGTCGGGCCTGATGGCTCGTCATTTTGGCGAGACCTTCCCTCTCGGCACTCTCACGGTCAACGTTACGGGCTGTTTTCTGATCGGTGCCTTTGCCGGCTTGACAGGTACGGAAGGCCGGCTGCTGGTCAGCCCGTCGTTCAGACAGTTCTTCACTCTGGGTCTGTGCGGGGGGTACACCACGTTTTCCTCATTCGGTATTCAGACTCTGAACCTCGCTCGCGAAGGGGACTGGCTGAGAGCTGGCGCCAATGTCTGCTTGTCGTTTACCCTCTGCCTCTTGGCCGTCTGGCTGGGACATATGATGGCCTCGTGGGCTAACCAGATGGGAGGAGAGTGATGGATATCCCGCGCGATTCCGTTCTCTTAAGGATCTTCATAGGGGAACTCGACAAGCATCACCATACTCCGCTCTACGAAGCAATTGTTCTTGCCGCGCGGGAGAGGCACCTGGCCGGGGCCACGGTGCTTCGCGGTCCTCTCGGATACGGGGCGTCAAGCCGGCTCCACACAGCGAAGATACTGCGGTTGTCGGAAGACCTCCCGGTCGTGATCGAAATCGTGGATAGCGAAGAGAAGATCAATTCCTTTCTGCCGTTGCTCGACCAGATGCTGACGAGTGGCCTTGTAACTATCGAAAAGGTCAGGGTCATACAGTATGGAAAGAGTGCGGTTAAGGGAAAAAGTGAAGGATGAGAACTGCTACACGGCTGGCCTTCACTCGCTACAGGCGAATGGGCCGCCAGCCGCTATTCCTTTTTGCGCTGCAAGATACAGTTGTTGCAGGGCAGCTGCTACACGATAGCTAACAGCTTCAACCTGTTGCCATCCGCCAAAATCTTCTAAAAAGAACGACGAGGGTTCGGGTGTCGAGCCCTCGATCCCAGGTTCATCCGTTAGCAGGGTTTCCGGACTCACGTTTCTGAGACCTGGGACGCGTTTCTGAGCGCATGTGTCCGGAGACGCCCTGCGTAATCCGGGGCCACGACTGCGGTCGTGGCCCTGATAAAGTTTCGAATTCCTTCCTCACGCCGGAGGCGTGAGGAAGTAGCCAGGCCCTTGCGTGCCGCCCCGTCAACACCCTCGCTCCGTGTGCGGCTCTGTAAACGGACACTCCCGCCGTGCTATAAGAACGCGACATGACTACGCGTTCAATCGGGCGGGAAGCGGTAATTGTACTATTCAGTGTGCTGACTCTCAGCACGCTCTCCCTTCTCGGCGCGGACTCGCCGACTGTGGAAATCAAGGTAGACCAGGCTGGTTACCTGCCCCAGGCATCCAAGGTCGCCATCGTCGTTTCGGGGGCGGCGGCAGGCGATTTCATGCTCAAGAGAGCTGCGGACGGGGCGGTCGCGTACCAGGGAAAACTGAGCGCGGCCATCCCGGATGCGGATTCTGGAGATTCGGTCCAGGCGGCCGACTTCACACGGGTGAAGAAGCCCGGAAAGTATTTCCTCGACGTTCCGGGAGTCGGACGAAGCTGGACGTTCGCGATAGGGCAAGACGTCTACTCGCGGGCTCTGTACCTGGCTACCCGGTCTTTTTTCGGGCAACGCTGCGGCATGGCCGTCGACCTCGGCCCTGAATTCAAGGGTTATTCGTACGCAGCTTGTCATAGACGCGGCGAGTACCACGTTTCATCCGGCAGGAGTGGGACCGCACCATCCGTCAAAGGCTGGCACGATGCCGGAGATTACGGCCGATACATCGTCAATTCCGGCATCACTACGGGCACCCTTCTCTGGACCTGGGAGATGTTCGAACCCAAGCTCCGGAAAGTGAATCTCAATATCCCGGAATCGGGGAACAAAACCCCGGATTTCCTGGATGAGATCCGATGGAACCTGGACTGGATGCTCACGATGCAGGACCAGGACGGAGGCGTGTGGCACAAGCAGACCACGGAGAAGTTCTCCGGTTTTGTCATGCCTGAGCAGGATGCCGCACCCAGTCTGGTGATCGGCACCGGCCCGGATGCTTTTAAGGGAACCTGTGCGACTGCGGACTTCGCGGCCGTTATGGCGATCGCAGGGAGGGTGTACCGGCCCTTTGACGCCCGGTATGCGAATCAGTGCCTGGAAGCTGCCAAAAAGGCGTGGGGATGGGCCGAGCAACACCCGGCGGTGCTTTTCCGCAACCCTGCCGGAGTCGCGACAGGCGGTTACGGCGATCGCCAGAGCGGAGACGAGTTGCTCTGGGCCGCGGCCGAGCTGTGGAGGTCAACCGGGGAGGAACCTTACCACCGGTACTTCCTTGCTCACTTTGCCGAGTTTCGGTCCAGCATCCAGCCCGATGGCCCGCCTGCCTGGGCGGGCGTTGCCCCGCTGGCCCTTTGGACATATGCCCTGGGCAAGAAGAAAGATGCGGAGACTGCCCGAGCCATCGTGGATGACAGTCTGAAAGCGGCCGACCAGATCGTCGTGCGTTCCGGCGAAAACGGCTACCGCATTAGTCTCACTTCCCGGGATTACATCTGGGGCTCAAACAGCGTTGCGGCCAATTACGGTCTGCAATTGCTGGTCGGTCATGCCCTGCGTCCGAATGCACGTTTCGTGGAGACCGCGCGCGACAATCTGCATTACCTGCTGGGAAGGAACACCTTCTCGCTTTCCTGGGTGACCCAGGTTGGCGAAAATGCGTTCAAACACCCGCACCACCGACCCAGCGGGGCTGACAATAACTCCGAGCCGTGGCCGGGTCTGCTGTCCGGCGGCCCGAACCGGGGTCGGCAGGATGAAGTCATGAGAAAACTGCCGGCTAATCTGCCTCCGGCCAAGATGTACCTCGACGAGCAAGCGTCATACTCCTCCAATGAGAACGCCATCAACTGGAACGCCGCGCTGGTGTTTCTGCTCGCCGGGGTGGAATAGGCAGGCAAGCGAAAAGACGTCAAGGACCTCAAAGACCCCAGGGACGAAAGTTCTTCAGGTCCTTCAGGTCCTTCAGGTCCTTGAGGTCTTTGAGGTCCTTTCCGGGATGGTATCCCCCTCACTGGATTATAGTTACGTCTGGCGATACGATTTCGTTCATGGGCACGAAAATTCTCGGGGCTTCCGTCTTAATCGGCATTTTCACAGCCACTTCCGTCGTTCTGGCAGACAAGGTCACTCTGAGTAACGGCGATACTCTCACCGGGCAAATCAAGAAGCTCGATAATGGGGTCCTGCACCTTGAATATTTCAAGCAGACCGTTCAAATTCCCTGGCAGGAGGTGACGGC
>RPQK01000101.1 GCA_003819755.1 Acidobacteriota bacterium
AGGCGGGTCGATCAAGAGCGGCGTCAACGATCCCAAGAACCACGCCAAGCTGGAAACCGCCGTCCTGGATCTGATCAAGCAATCGGCCGCGGCCGGGGCTCCGAACGTCATCATAATGGCCGGCGATCGGGCTGGAATCTCGGACGAGCAGGGGCTGGACAACTGCGTCCTCTTCCTGAACAAGGTGAAGGCGGCGGCGGAAGACCAAAATATCACGCTCTGCATGGAACTGCTCAACAGCAAGGTGGATCACGCTGGTTACATGTGCGATCACACCGCCTGGGGAGCGGAGGTGTGCAAAAGGGTCAACTCGCCCCGGGTTAAGCTGCTCTACGACATCTATCACATGCAGATCATGGAAGGGGACGTGATCCGGACGATCAAGCAGAACATCCAGTACATCGGACACTTCCATACGGCCGGAAACCCGGGGCGTCATGAGTTCGACGAGACCCAGGAACTGTATTACCCGGCCATCTGCCGCGCCATCGCGGATCTCGGCTACCAGGGATATCTATCCCACGAGTACACCCCGACAAAGGAGCCACTCGAAACCCTGGATCGCATGATGAAGATGTGCGAGGTGTAGGCAGAAGGGACAGAAGGGACACAAGGGACAGAAGGGACAGAAGGGACGGCCGAAAATGTCATCTTGACGTCCCTTGTGTCCCTTGTGTCCCTTGTGTCCTTTGTGTCCCTTGTCCCTTGGGTTCACCGTCGTCTTCGTCGCGATCATCAATAAGCGGGTTCAGCCGACGCTTCAGAGGGGTGAGAAGGCGCAGGGTCGCAAAATTCAAGACGGCAAGGATGATCGCGATTTCATAACGAGAATAGGCGACGGCGATCCCCACGACCCCGGTGCTCCACACGCTTGCGGCAGTGGCGGTCCCTTCGACCGTCATGCCGTGTTTCAGGATGGCCCCGCCGCCGATAAATCCGACACCTGTCATTAACCCCTGGATCAGGCGAGCCTGGCTGCCCGGACTGTCAGGCATTATGAGCTTACCGATCAGAACCAGGGCGCAGCTCGCCAGTGCCACGAGCGGGAAAGTTCGCAGCCCGGCTGACCGTGCCTGGAGCTCGCGGTCCCACGCAATGGGCAAGGCCAGGACGTAAGCAGCAAGGAGGGTGAACAGATTCGAGCCTACTTGCCCCCAATCAGGGTGTAAAGACTCCATACTCCAATCTACCGTCCGCCGGTCGGCTTGTCACGCCTGGCGGTTGACGCCTATTCCCTCCGGTTCGCGAATGACCTTTTCTCTATCGCCTTGCATCCAAAAGGCAACTGCTGAAAGGCAAAGAAGCGGATCCCGAGTTGAGGAACTTTCTGAGCGCACACGGAGTCAAACCCTGGAGCAAGGGAAAGCCGGCCGGGAATAGGCCGTAATGCCGGCAGACGCAGGGAGTATCAGGAGGGAAGGCCAATGGACAGGGGGGGAGCAGAAGCTTCAGGCAATAAGAGGGTTGTCAACTGGAGATTCATCCCGGAATCGCTCGCCAAAGATGTACGTTTCGCCGCCCGCTCCCTGGCCCGCAATCCGGGCTTTACGGTCATCGCCATTTTGGCCCTGACCCTCGGAATAGCCTCGAGCATTTCCATCTTCACTGTCGTGAACGGCGTTCTGATCAACCCGTTGGATCTTCCCGACCCCGATCAGATCGTGATTTTTCTTCGCAACACACCCTATGGGGAACTCCCCATGGTTTCGTTCCCGAACTTCGAAGACTGGAGGAAGCAGCAACAAACCTTCGTCGATCTCACCGCGTCTGACTACACCGAAATGAACCTGGCGGGAGGGAACAGCCCTCTGCGGCTTCGCGGGTACCGCGTAACGCCTGATTTCTTTCGTGTTCTCGGGGTGAAGCCGCTGATCGGCTCCGCCTTCCCGACTGAGACCCGAGCGACTTCGCGGGTCGCCGTTCTCAGTCAGGCTACTTGGGAGAAAGGATTCGGCAGCGACCCTCGAGTGATTGGACGCGGGATCCGCCTTGATGATCAGGCTTACGAAATCTGCGGCGTAGTCCCAGCCGCGACGGCGAGCTTCGCGGAGAGCGATGTCTGGATTCCGCTGGATCCTCACCACCCGGAGCTTCTGCGTTTAGCACGCAGGCGCACGGGCAGCCTTTTCCGGGTGCTCGGTCGAGTGAAGCCAGGAGTGACGCTCCAAAAAGCGCAGGCGGAGATTGACGTGATCTCCCGACGCCTGGAAAAGTCCTACCCCGAGGCCCGTGAACACCTCAAGGTCAGACTCCAGACGCTTCAGGACCATCTGGTGGGCGACACCCGACCTCGCCTGCTGGCCCTCATGGGAGCGGTCCTCTTCGTACTCCTGATCGCCTGCCTGAACACGGCCAGCCTCCTGCTGACCAGGGGAACCTTGCGGGCCAGGGAGGTCGCTGTCCGAATGGCCATTGGCGCCGGCCGTTTTCGAGTCATTCGGCAGTTCCTCATCGAGAGCCTTTTGCTTGCCGTGGCGGCTACGGTGGTTGGCATGCTTTTGGCGCAGGCAGCCATACGCCTCCTCCAGAGTGAGTTCCCTGAAAGCCTGCCGCGGATGGCAGAAATCAGCATCGACTGGCATGTGCTCGGTTTCGCTCTTGTGGTGGCGCTTTTGTCGGTGTTTGTGTTCGGACTGGTTCCTGCTCTCAGAAGCTCACGCGTCAACTTCGGAAGTGCCCTCAAAGAGGGAGCCTCGGGCACCACTTACTCCTCCGCCTCGCTCCGTCTGAGGAGCGCCATGGTGATCGTGCAGGTCTCGCTTTCGGCGATCCTCGTGATCGGCGCCGGTCTTCTCATGAAGAGCTACTGGTTGTTGACCCGCGTTGAACTGGGATTCAGGACAGAGAATATCGTAACGGCGCAGACGGTTCTCTCTTCGGCTCGCTACAAGACGGCTGAGGACAAGATCCGCTTTGCGCGCGAGGCTGAAGACCGGCTCCGCGCCATCCCCGGAGTTGAACTGGTCGGCACCACCAACAATCTCACTTTCAGCAACTGGGGCTTTGGTGTTAGAGGATTTGAATACGAGACGGCCGACGGACAGAGGAAGGAGGCGCCGGGCACAGCCTCGTACAAAATCGTCGGCCCCGGGTTTCTGGAGACGCTCGGGATTTCCCTGCTCTACGGGCGGAGGTTTGACCATCGAGACAATGCACAAAGCGCGCCGGTCCTGATCCTGGATCGGAGCTTGGCGGAACGGTTGTTTCCGCCCGGAAAAGCAGTGGGCCGCCGTGTCTTTTTCGAGGAACGGTGGACAACCGTTGTTGGAGTGGTCGACAGCATCCGGGAGGGTGGACCGTTGGATGAACCAAAGGCCGCCCTGTACGTGCCGTTCGACCAATCCCCGGTCGAACGGATCGGGTGGGCCATAAAGACCGCCGTCCCACCCGGCGTCATGATCCCCGTCGTCCGGCGGGTCTTGAGTGAAATCGACCGCGACCAGCCGGTCTTTGCCGTGGGAACCATGCGGGAATCTCTTGCCACATCCGTTGTAGCGGACCGCCTGAACACTCTGCTGATGCTCGGCTTCGGAGGCGTGGCGCTTATTCTAGCGGCTCTCGGGCTGTACGGTGTCCTGGCTTATCAGGTCAGTTCGCGAACCCGGGAAATCGGAATCCGGATGGCGATTGGCGCCGAGCGGACCCAAGTGTTCAGGCAGATCGCGACCGGCGGACTGAAGCTGGTCGCGGCCGGGCTCTGCCTGGGTTTGGCTGGCGCCGTTGGGCTCACACGTTTTCTTTCTGGCATGCTGTACAACGTGAAGCCCCTTGACTGGCCGGTTTTCGTAATCGTCGCGGTGCTTCTCGTTTGTGCCGGAGTTTTAGCCCTCGCGGTTCCCGCCTGGAAGGCCTCTCGCCTGAGCCCGTCTTCGGCGCTCAGGACGGAGTAGCAGACGGCGCGTCGTGCGCGGTTCTGTGAGAACTTGCGTAGGCTTCTGTTAGAATCGGCCGCCGAGGGGTGCCGACAATGAAAGACAGACTCTTCTATCTTGGAATCGCGCTTGCGTCCACTCTTGGGATTACCGCAGTTTCGCCGGCTCAAGCCCCGGCGACTCAACCTGCCCAGCCGCCTACGGTCATCACTGCCGGTGACGATTGGATTCCCCTCAAGCCCGGCCTCGACATCGAGCAGGGCTCGGCCCTCGACTTTTCAGCCCTGGATCTCGTGGATCGGCCGGCCGGCAAACACGGCCGTGTAATCGCCCGATCCGACGGACAGTTCGCCTTTGCCGATTCGCCGAACCAGCCTCGCCGGTTCTATGGCGTGAACCTGTGTTTTGGCGCGCACTACATATCCAAGGAAGAGTCGATCCGGTTGGCGGACAGGCTGGTGCGTCTCGGCTATAACACGGTTCGGATCCATCACTACGAACGCGATTTGACGCAGGGGCAGCCGGACTCGATTTCCTTTGACCCGGAAAAGATCGACCAGTTCGACTACCTCATGGCGAGCCTCATCCGACGAGGCATCTACCTGACCACGGACTTGTACGTCTCCCGCCCGGTCCCCTACCGGGAGATTGGGATCGATCAAGACGGCGCGATCCCGATGAACACGTTCAAAATAATGGTTCCGGTCCACGATCGCGCTTTTGAAAACTGGAAAGCGTTCACGCGTGCCTTGCTGGGGCACGTTAACCCATATACCGGCCACAGCTACGCCAAGGAACCAGCACTTGCGTGGATTGCCCTGATCAACGAAGGCAATTATGGAAATTTCATCAAGGAGATTCTGACGATCCCCGAGTGGAAGCTCGCGTGGAATCGGTGGCTGGTAAAACGCTATCCCAACCGCGAATCTCTCAGCACGGCGTGGGGCGCGGAGCTCCAGGAGGGCGAAGACCCAGCTTCACAGTCCGTGGGGCTGCCTCAGAGACTTCAGGACGAGAACCGGCGGACGAGGGACTGCGTCCTCTTCTTCGCCGACACGGAACGGCACATGGTCAAGCGGATGCAGTCATTCCTGCGCCAGGAGCTCGGCTGCCAGGCGCTCTTGAGCAATGCCAGCTCCTGGACCCGTTTCACCACGGATCAGGCGGCACGCATGACCTACGACTATGTGGACGAGCACTTCTACGTCGATCATCCCCAGTTTCTTCAGTCCCCCTGGCGCCTGCCGAGCCGGTGCCCTAACACGAGCCCGATCGCAGGAGGAGCAGCGGGAGGCCGGGGAATCACGTTTACCCGCCTGTTTGACAAGCCGTTCACCGTCACCGAGTACAACTACTCGGCGCCAGGCCGGTTCCGTGGCGTCGGCGGCATCCTGACGGGGGCATTAGTGGCGCTCCAGGGCTGGGGCGGGATTTGGCGGTTCGCGTACAGTCACAGCCGCGAGGCCATGTTCACCCCGACCCGGATGGGATACTTCGACATGGCTACCGATCCGCTCGGCCAGGCCGCCGAGCGCGCTTCCCTGTGCCTGTTCCTGCGCGGCGATCTCCAAATGGCCCCGAAGAGCGTCGCTCTGGTCATGACTGATGCGGACCTCGCTCAGCCGACGGGCCGAATCCCGAATCTTGCGCCTCGGTGGCATTGGCTCGCGTGGATAACCAGAATTGGAACTCAGGTCCTGCCATCCCCTGAAAAGTCTACCTCGCACAGTGCGATCTTGCCGTTGGGCTGGCAGACACCCGCCTCCGCCTACCCGGCGAACCTGGTTCTCGGGTCGGCACCTTACAGCGTCGACGATCAGTCTCTGGTGACGGCGCTGCAGGAGCGTAAGCTATTCCCAGCCAACGCCATTCTCGATCCCGGACAAAGATCGTTCCGGAGCGAGACCGGCGAAGTGACGATCGACGGACCTGGCGACCGCCTCGTCCTCGACACTCTACGGACGGCGGGGGGCTACGCGTCCGCCGGCCAGAGCGTGGAAGCCCCGAAGGGAGGAGTGAAGGTGTCGTTGACAGGCAGCGACGCCACTGTCTGGGTCAGCGCACTCGATCGAAACCCGATCGGGAAAAGCCGCCGCCTGCTCGTCACTCACCTCACCGATCTACAGAATAGCGGCATTCAGTATGCCGAGCCGGCTCGCCAGACCCTGCAAGACTGGGGCGGCCTGCCCTACCTGGTCCGGGCGGGCAAGGCGGAAGTCAGCCTGCGCCTGAAATCACCCGGCAAGTACCGGGTTTGGGCCCTGTCGGTCACGGGGAAACGCGTGGCCGAAGTACCGGCGCGAGTTGAAGGCGACGCTCTGAATTTCACGCTCGACGTCGCCGGCGACCCGGCGGGCGGCGCAAGGATGATGTATGAGGTGGTGAGGAAGTAACAGCTGCAAGGGCGGGAAGGAGGGCTGCTGACTGGATTTACAGGATAAACAGGCTCCGCGAATCTGTCAGTCCCGTAAATCCTGTCAGCACTCCTCCTTCCCGCCCTTACAGCCGATTTCAGCGACACCGCCTTCACTTCACCCGAAGCCGGGGACTTGTTTCACCGGTTCGAAGGCGAAGGGAAGGGGGAACATATGCCCCGATTACCGGGCGACCACCTCGAACTTCCCCCGGAGGCGGATGTCTTCACACGAGCTGCCGACCATGACGTTGAAGACCCCGGGCTCGACCTTCGGTTGCAGGTTGCCATCCAGCAACGAGAGATGTTCCCGCCCAAGCACGAACTCGACCCTCTTGTGTTCCCCCGCTTTCAGGAAGACCTTCCTGAAGCCCTTCAACTCGATCACCGGAGTAACGACGGAGCTGATGACGTCGTCAAGGTAGAGTTGGACCACTTCGCTCCCGTCCCGGTCACTCGCGTTCCGCAGGTCAAGGCTCACCCTCACGTCGCCGGCCGGACCAATCTGCGTTGGCCCGATCTCAAGGTTGCTGTACTCGAATTTCGTGTAACTCAAACCACGGCCGAACTCGAAGAGTGGGGTCAAAGGCATGGTGACGTAGGCCCGCTGCCGGCGCATCAGCTTCGCCGGTTTGTAATTGTAGTAGAAGGGCATCTGGCCCACGTGGCGGGGGAACGTAATGGGAAGCTTTCCACTGGGGTTGCAGTCCCCGAAGAGCACATCCGCCGCCGCCCGGGCGCCTCCCTCACCGCACATCCACGTTTCCACGATCGCCGGAACGTGCTCCGCCGCCCACGGGAGGGCGAGAGGCCGGCCGCTCACCAGCACGAGCACCGTCGGCGTTCCTGTTTCGTAAACCGCCCTGATCAGTTCGTTCTGCAACCCGGTCAGATGCAGGTCGACGGAATCGTCACTCTCGCCGTCGGTCTTTTCGTCCTCACCTACCACCAGAACCGCGATGTCCGATTTTCGCGCCGCCTCCGCCGCCTGTTTGATCTCGTCGAGGTCCGTACTGAGGACGTGGCAACCCTTGACGTACTCGATGCGCGTCTCGGCTGACAGCTTCTTGCGGATTTCGTCAAGGAATGTTGACGTTTTGTTCAAAAGGGTTTTCGGGATGTAATCCCCGAGCAGATTCTCGCTGTCATCGGCATTCGGCCCGATCACGGCTATGGAACGCAATTGTTTGCTCAGCGGGAGCAGGTTCCTGTCGTTCTTCAGCAATACGATCCCTTCCCGGGCGGCCTGCTCGGCCAGTCGCCGATGGCTTTCCGAGTGGACGACGCCGACGGCCCGGCCAGGATCGACAAAAGGATTCTCGAAAAGGCCAAGCTCAAATTTCAGACGAAGGACCCGCCGGACCGCCCGGTCCAGAAGGTCCATCGGGACTATTCCCTCCCGGACGTTTGCGATCATGTCCTGCATGTAGCCCGATTCGAAGGTGACGTTCACGTCGACTCCGGCTTTGAGGACGATGGGACCCGCCTCTTTTTCGGTTGCCACGACACGCTCGTAGAGCAGCGTCCCGGTGTTGCTCCCCTCACTCAGAACATTGCCCCTGAACCCCAGCTCTTCACGCAGGATCCGCGTCAGATGGTGCTCGGAACCGTGATTCGGATAGCCGTTTATCGAGGGGTGAGTGGCCATGACACCGAGTGCGCCTGCCTTCTTGATTCCCGCGATCCACGGGGGCAGAAACACTTCGCGCAACGTCCGCTCGGAGAGATCCATCGTCCCCCGGTTGATCCCGTTGAGGCCCTGTGTCTGGCCTGGGAAATGACAGAGCCCGGCAATCACTTTGTCGCCGAATGAAATGTCCCGGCCCTGAGCACCTTCGACCAGGCGAAGAGCGATCTCCGAACACAGGTAAGGGTCTTCGCTGAAGGTCTGCTGGTTTCGCCCGTGCCTTGGGTCCCGATTCGGTTCGATCACGAGGGTGAACAACTGGTGCACGCCGACAGCCCTCGCCTCCCGGGCGGCCGCCGCGTACACATCGCGGATCAGATCCATGTTCCAGGAGGCGCCCAGGCCAAGTCCCTCGGGAAAGATCGTGGCACCGGGAGCCATGAATCCGTGCGTCCCCTCTTCAACCTGCATGAGCGGGATTCCAAGCCGCGTCTTTTCGAGCGCCAGTTTCTGGAGCTCGTTGAAGAGCTCGGCTTGCCGCCTGGTCCCTTCCGGCACGATTTCGTTGGCCAGGGTGAAAAAGCCGCCGCCCGGCCCGATCCCGAGAAGATTCCCGGTTACGAAACGCCGGACACCCTCCCTCTTGCCGGCGATATCGCGGCCAAACTCGTCCATGTAGACGCACGGCATGTTGATCTGCCCGACCTTCTCTTCGAGCGTCATCCGGCTGAGCAGATCGTCCACCCGCCTGTCGATTGGCTGGCGAGAGTCACGGTAAGCGGGAGGGCTGACGGCTGACTGCTGCCTGCTGACAAAGCCGGCAGCGAGGAGCAGGAGGGAGAAAGCGCCAACAACCACAATCCGGAGCACCATCGAATTAATCCGCATCGCAATCTGTCCTCTCTGCAGCCAATAGTTCTGGCGTCCGCTGGGAGCGCAGGCGTCTCGCCTGCACTGGGGCAAGGGGCGTCCCGCCCCGTCCGCGCCGCTGGCAAAATCGGTTGTACCAGCAGCGCGGACGGGGCGAGACGCGCCTTGCGCCAGTGCAGGCGAGACGCCTGCGCTCCCAGCGGACGCCTCCACCTTCGAGGCCCTCAGGCCGGTCGACGCATGGCTATAAGTCATTAGTCAGTCTTATGTTAGCTCGCATTCTCGCCCGCTCCCAGCGGCGCCCAGCTTCACTCCTCGTCCGGGTAGACTTCGTCCACGTTGTTCCTATCCAGGACCAGGTGTTCGGTGTAAACAGCCGGAGGTACCGGGTCCTTGCGGGCGATGGCTGAAGCGAGATCCAGAAGCCTCGGGCCGTAGCGTTCCGGGAAGTAAGCGACTGAGGCAATAAAGCAGCTCCGCTTTCTCCGAATCTCAGTCCGCCCTTCCCGTGTGGCGTTTTGCCCGACGACGGCGGTATCTCGTTCGCGGCCGGCCGCGCGGACCGCCTCCACCGCCCCGACCGCGCTCGGATCGTTGAAGCCCGAAACCAGCAGCCGCCTGCCGGGCGGGAGCTTTCGAAGGAGGGCGGCGACCGCCTCACGGCTCGATTCCCGGTGAGCCTCGCCTTCGAGGTGGATCAACTTGGAGTCTGGAATATCACCGACAAGCTCGCGGGCACCGGCAAGAGCCCCCGTGACCCGGGCTTGAACACTGGTTCCCGCAAAGCCCGCCTCAAGCAGCACCAACAGGTCGAAGCGGCCTTCCCACGCCTCCGTGGCAAACCGGCCGAGGACCTGTCCGCCCAGCTTTCCCGCCTGAAAATTGTTCGCCCCGTAATAGACGCCCCCCTGAATCGGGTGTTCGACGGTAATGAAGGTGGTGCCGGCATTGAAGAACCGGTCGGCCACCAGGTGCCCGAGCGACTCTCGCGGCTGGAAGAGGATGGCGACATCCACCCGGCGATCAAGGAGCGTGGCGGCGTTGGCCAAGGCCGTGACCGCATCGTCTTCCTGGTTTCCCAGCATGACCAGCTCAACGCCCGCCTGGGCAGCGGCCCGCTCGATCGAGGCGGCAAGCTCGGCCCGGAAAGGGGTGCCCGTCAGAGGCGCTGCATACCCAACCAGGACCCGGCGACGCCCGAAAGTCGCCCGGTAACGCTTGTCTTCCAGGCGCCGGACATAGCCGCGTTCCTCCAAGGTCGAGAGCAGTCGATAGACGGCCAGGCGTTGAATCCCGGTTCTGACCGCGACCTCACGGATGGTGACGGGTTCGCCGGCCTTTTCCACAGCTTCAAGAACGGTCAGCCCCTTCTCCAGGGTGCTCGCCCCGACGCGACTGCCTCGGCCCGCCTCTTTCCGGTCCCTGCTGTCCTTGAGGTCCTTGAGGTCCTTGCGGTCCTTCTTTTCCGACTTCGTCCTTGACTTCTTCCTGTCGTCTGGCATAAAAACAATTTCAGAAAAATGAACTCTGAAGTTCATAATTTGAACACCGGGCGCCAGAGCCCGTCAAGCAGATTGTTTGACTCCGGCGCCGGTCCGGGCGGCATCCCGCCGACCAGGGCATGGCCTCTGTGCTTCCTCCTCTTTCTGGCCACGGCCCTCAGCTTGCTGGACCGCCAGGTCCTGAGCGTCTTGGCTCCGTCCATAACGTCTGAATTCGGGATGTCGAATACCACCTATTCCCGGATCGTTTTCGCCTTCGTTCTGAGCTACACGGTGATGTTCGGGCTTGGCGGCCGGCTGATGGACCTGCTCGGAACAAAGCGCGGGCTGGCCTTGTCGCTTGGAATCTGGTCGGTCGCGAGCGCCGCCCATTCCTTCGCGACGGGCGCCTGGAGCCTGGCGACGGCGCGGTTCTTCCTGGGTGTCGGCGAGGGGGCCTGTTTCCCTGCCGCGACGAAAGGAGCCGTTGAATGGTCCCGGCCCGAGCGGCGCGCGTTTGCGGTCGGCCTGGCGAACGGTGGGTCGGCCTTCGGCGCCGTCGTCGCCCCGCCGCTGTGCGCCTGGTGGGCAGGCGCGTTTGGGTGGCGCGGTGCTTTCGTCGGGACAGCGGTGCTCGGGCTTATCTGGCTGGTTGCCTGGCAGCTTGCCTTTCGCGGTCTTCCGGCTTTCGAGGCGAAAGCGAGGCGGCCGAGGGCGAGCTTCTCGGCGCTGCTCGCCCGGCCTGAGGTCCGCCGGCTGCTCCTTGCGCGGTTCTGTTTCGATCCCGTTTTCTATTTCTACATGTTTTGGATCCCCCAATACCTGGCACGCCAGCGGGGTCTTTCTCTCGGTGAGATCGGGTCTCTGTTCTGGATACCCTTCTTCGTGCTCGGGGTGACAAACATCGCGGCCGGGCGCGCCTCGGATATGCTGGTTGCCCGGGGCTGGCCGGTTCGCCGGGCCCGCCTGGCAGCCATGCTTGCGGCAGCGCTGCTCACGCCCGCTTCGGGGCTCGCCTCGGCAGCCGGCAGCGCCGGCCTCGCGATTGCCCTTATGTCGGTGCTTATGCTTGCCCACGGCATATGGATTGCGAATTTCGTTACGCTCATCGGCGACACCGTGAAGCCGGAGGAAGTGGGGACTGCGGTCGGAATGACCGGAACCGCGGGAGGGATCGCCGGGATGCTCTCCAACCTGGTCGTCGGGCCGGTCATCGATCATTACTCTTTCACGCCGGTCTTCGTGGTTTCAGCGCTGGTGTACCCGGCCGCGTGGCTGATTCTGGCATCGCAGAAAGGGAGCGATTGAAGGGACAAAAGGGACGCCAGGGACACAAGAGACACCAGGGACGGCTGGAAGTGCCTTCTGTCCCTTCTGTCCCTTGTGTCCCTTCTGTCCCTGGTGTCCCTGGTTGAGAACTACGGAGACGACAACAATGAAAGTGGAAAGACGCAAGCCGCGGACGGCCCGAGTGGGACTTTTCGGCGTCGGCTATCACGTTTACTGGAAGCAGTTCCCCGGCCTGTTGGAGGAACTGCAGGCTAAGCTCGAAGTGCTGGTGCGGAAGGTCCAGAAAACCGGGGTAACAGCCTGTAACTTCGGGATCGTCGACAAGGCAGAGGATGCCTACAGCCTGATCCCCCGGCTCAAAGGCGCGGATCTGGACCTGGTCTTCTGCGACATGCTGACGTACGCGACCTCCGCCACGTTCGCCGCTGTGATCCGCAGTGTCGACGTTCCGGTCGTCCTCGTCGCTCTGCAACCTTTGCCCGCCCTCGACTATGCGCGCTCGACCACGCATATGCAGCTGGCCAACGACGATTTCTGCTCCGTCCCGGAGTTCACGGGCGTTGCGATCCGCATGGGAAAACGGGCGCCTGACGTCATCCTCGGAACCCTGGAGGAAGATCCGGAAGCGGACGCGGAAATCACTGACTGGTGCGACGTCGCGATGGCGCTGCACGACGTGAAACGCGCCCGCATCGGGCACTTCGGCCATCCCATCGAGCACATGCTCGACATGCAGACCGACCAGGCGGCACTGACGGCGGCATTCGGCTGCCATGTCGTCCAAACCGAGGCTGACGACCTCTTACGGCTCAGCCGGGAGGTGACGTCGGCAGAAATCGCCCGCAAGACTGACGAGATCCTCGCTCTCTTTGACACGCCTGATCCGGGGCCGGATCCGGTGACCACCCGACTGACACAGGAACATCTGGCGACAGCCGCGCGAGTCGCCGTCTCCCTGGACAAGTTCGTGGACCTTCACCGTCTGGACGGGCTGGCTTACTACTACGAAGGCGAACCAGGCAGCCCTCTTCGCAACATCGTCACCAATCTGATTGTCGGCAATTCGCTGCTGACCGCGGCCGGCTTTCCGATGTGCGGGGAATCCGATTTGAAGACGTGTATCGCCATGCTCCTGATGGATCGGCTGGGGATCGGGGGCAGCTTTGCGGAGTTCCATCCGATTGACTTCCGGGGAGGTTTCGTCCTCGTCGGCCATGACGGGCCGCACCATATCAATATTGCGGACGGCAAGCCCGTGCTGCGAAGCCTGATCAAATACCACGGGAAGCCAGGCAGCGGCGCCAGCGTCGAGTTCAAGCTCAAGCAAGGGCCGATAACGATGCTGAGCATCGGGGTCGACGCCGGGGGCCGATTCCGCTTTGTGCTGGCGGAAGGCGATAGCGTCGCCGGGCCCATCCCGGCAACGGGAAACACTAACACGCGCGGCTTTTTTCAGCCGGATGTCCGAACCTTTCTGAAACGGTGGGTGGCCGAGGGACCGACTCATCATTTCGCCCTCGGCATTGGCCGGCGGGCGGACTCGCTGCGCCGCGTGGCGGAAGCGCTTGGCATCGAGAGCGTGATTGTGACGGAGTGAGGGGCAATATGCGAAAACTGACGAAAGCTGCGCTGGCGATAGGGCTGGCGCTTTCTGCCGGGAGCGCAGGCATCGTGCGCTCTCAGCAAAGTGACGAGCTCGCTCGTGGTTTCCAGAACCCGCCACCCGAAGCCCGCCCCCACGTCTACTGGCTCTGGCTGAATGGCTACGTCGACCCCCGGACGGCAGAAGCCGAGCTCGAGGCGATGAAAGATGCGGGCATCGGCGGTGTCCTGCTGTTCGACATGGGGGCCAGGGGCGACCGATCGGCAGTGCCGCCGGCGGGCCCTGCCTTCCTCAGTGATGCCTGGCTGAATCAACTCCAGGAATCGGCAGGCCAGGCAAAGCGACTGGGTCTCCAGGTCGACTTATCGGTTGTCAGCAGCTGGGACTTGGGGGGTCACTGGATCGAGCCGCGCCACGCAAGCATGGGGTTGTATCAGACGCAAGCCGAGATCGAGGGAGGTAAGCCGGTCGACCTCACCCTGCCTTTCCCGGCCCCTCCGGCTGAAGCGCCGAAAGGCCCGGATGGCAAACCGGCCTTCTGGCGCGACGTCGCGGTGCTTGCCCTGCGTGACGCTTGCCGCCAACCCGGACACGAGTTTGTTTTCAAGCTGGATCCTGACGGCGTGCATGACCTGCGGGAAGTGGTGATGGACAACGGGAATCCGCGGGCACCGTCTGACCTTGCCGCGACCATGACACCAGCTCGAGACTTCACCGTTGCCATATCAAGCACCGGACCGCGAGAGTCGGATTTTGCCGAAGTGATGCACGGCAGTCTTGCCCCCAACTCCGGCCCCCAGAAGTTCCCTTTCCCCGCGGGCTCAAGGGGACGATATGTCCGCCTGCGACTCCTGTCTGGTCACGACAAAGCGCGAGCGCGCCTCACCCTCGGGGAGTTCATGGTTCTCGA
>RPQK01000102.1 GCA_003819755.1 Acidobacteriota bacterium
AAGAGCGGGACAGTGACGGACCTCAACCGCTCCGACGCCAGCGACTTCGACGATGGCGTACGAGTGTGGGACGGCAGGCGCGGCGTCGTGGATGTCGACAGCATGTGGATCCGCTCGATCGAGCTCCTCTTCCACGACCGGTCAGGCGCGGCTCCTGACCGGCTGCACGGTACGGTGCAAACGCGGCAGGGGGACTTCACCGGCTTCGTGCAGTGGAATCGGGAGGAGGGCCTCGGCCGCGACGAGCTCGACGGCCGCGATGCCGGCAGTGAGCTCAGCCTGCGTTTCGACACCATCCGCTCCATCGCACGTGAATCGCGCGATAGCTCTCGGGTCACGCAGCACGACGGCCGCGAGATCGTGCTCTCCGGCACCCAGGAAGTCGGCCGGGGCAACCGCGGGATCTACGTGGACGACCCGCGCTACGGCCGCGTGCTGATCTCCTGGGACGCCTTCGAGCGCGTCGACTTCAGCGAGGACGGCGGCGGCAGCGGCCCCGCCTACGGCGACTTCCCGCCGGGTCACCCGCTCACCGGGAGCGTCACGACCCGCGACGGCCGCCGCTTGGCCGGACGGCTGGTCTACGACCTCGACGAGAGCGAGACCACCGACACACTCGACGCCCCCGCCTACGGCGTGACCTACACCATCCCCTTCGGCTTGATCGTCTCGCTCCGCCCCCACGGACGTGAAGAGCGTGGCGCCCGGAGCGCCACGGTGATTCTCCACAGCGGCGAGGAGCTGCAGCTCGAGCGCGCCGGAGACCTCGGCGACGTGAATGGCGGCATGCTGATCTTCGTCGAGGGTCAGCGCCCCGAGTATGTGCCGTGGACCGACATCGAGCAGGTCGACTTCGACCGCCCGCCAGCGATGTACCCGCCGTTCAGCGGGCGCTAAGAGCCGTGCCGACCAATTCACTCCCGCGCCCGTGAACGAGAATCTCCACGTCCACTCAACCCAAGCCGTCGCCAAAGCCCTGAGGGCGAGGTTGATCTAACCTTGCGCTAGCCCGGGTCCCTTGGTGTCTTCAGTGGTACGGCAGGAAAGTAAGTTCTGAAGCGCCCCTCGTCTACTGTTGCGAGCGGCCATCCCATCACCTGGGCATGGGCACCGATAAAGAAGTCCGGCAGCGGAACCCTCGGTGAGTCCTTGCCGGATTGTGTCTTTCGTGCAGAGCTATAAGCCAGGTAGGCAACGGCACATGCTTCTGCGGCCGCAGCCGGAACGTCCAGGATCACGATACCCCACATGCGGATGCGGTCTGCCACCGTATCAGGCTCGGCGTCGCCCACGCAGATTTCGGCAAGGCTGACTGCATTGATGGCGGCAGCGTCTGACGAGACGGCGTCGGCGATAATTTCATGTGCCCAGGCACGGTATGGGGACCGCGCGTCAGCGGCGAAGACCAGCACATTCGTGTCAAGGAGGATCATGATTCCCGAGTGAGGGCTTTCAAATGGTCCCAATCCATCGTGAGACGTAACGGGTTGGACTTGATGGCCTGCAGGCACGCTTCCCGGGACATTTTCATTTCCGGTTCGGGTCGCTCGAGCCGTACAAGCAGGTATCGCCCTTCTCCCTGCTTCTGAATTTCGTAGACGTCGCCCGGCCGTGCTGACGGAAGAACGACTCGTTTCTTGTTGTCAGCTTTTGTCGTCATTGGTGGGATTATCCCACCCGACTACGCCATCGTCAAGCGAAGGGGAAGGGACAGAGAGCGGAAAAGTCACGGGGGTCACTCCGGACGTCCGAGAGAGGCAACATCGCTACCCATTGATGTGGCGACAGCCGCACACGCCGTGCGCTACTGTACCGCCCTTCGAGGTTTGTGGAATCGGGCGTCGTATGGTGACAGGGCTTCCGACTTGGTCTTTGCATGGCTGACGGAGTTCACTTATGATTGCTGCACCCACCAGCCGGGCTTGCTGGAGAAAGGGCTTTGCCTGTGCGATTGGACCCCAAACAGATCGAGGTTCCTGACGCGCTGAGGGTCGAGGTTCTGCGTCGGAAGTCACCTTGGGAACGGCTGCGCATAGGTTTCGAGATGGAGGGGGTTCGGCTGGTATCGGAAGGGATACGGGATGGCGCGATCGGCCCGGTGCGCGAGGTGCACATCTTTACGAACCGGCCGGTCTGGCCGGGTCAGGGCTTCGGCCGGCCTAAGGATACTCCGCCGGTTCCCGCGACGCAGGGCTGGGATATGTGGCTGGCCGGTTCACGGTTTCGCCCTTACAACCCTGCGTATGCCCTCACGACTGGCGCGCCTGGCGCGCGTCAATCGTCAATCATCAATCGTCAATCGCTTTGGGGGGGAGATGAGAATCGCGATTTGGCTTATTGCCGGAGTGGGATTCTGGTGTTCTTGCAGTTGGATGGTTTCAGTAGCGAACCAGCAGGTCGGGTGGGTCCAACACGAGAACCCGAGCGGCTTTGTGCTTCGTCACCCGCCTGGCTGGAAAGTCGAGTTGGACGAGCAGTGGATACTCATCCATAATGCGGACCGGTCGGAGTTTGTGGTCGTCCAGCCTTTCATCAACCGCACCAAACTGACGTCGGGTCAACTGCTTCAACAACTACCCGCCCGAGGGACCAAGCTCTTTCCAGGCGCGACTGTCGTTCGCGCCGAACGGAACCCGGCAGCTCCCGATCAGACACTGGCGTCAGTCAAGTTCGTCCGCAATGGTCAGCCAGCTCAGGCCGCGGTCCTCTGTTCCATCTACGGGATGGCCGGGATGTTTTACGCGATAGCGGCGCCGGCCGATCGGTACGAAAAGGAAAAGCCGTCGCTGATTGGAATCCTTACCAGTTTTCGATTCGCACCCCCTCAGCAAGCCCCACAGGCCTCTGCGGTGGCCGGAATTCGGTGGGTCTCATTCCGAGACCCGAATGAAGGGGCCTTCACAGTCGAGGTGCCGCAAGGCTGGACGGTGAATGGGGGGATTGTGCGGCGAACCACAACCGAGACCCGCACGATAATCAACGTCACGTCGCCCGAACAGGATTGCGTCATTCTGAACGGAGACGCGGAGATACCGACCTACTGGGAGCCGGATCGGATGATGCAATCGGGCGGGTGGGTTGTCGGACGGTGGTACAACCAGAACACCCTGCTCGCAAATCGGATGACCGGGGCTCAATATCTGCAGAGTTATATTCCCGACCGATTCGGCAAGTTCTTCACCGATGTTCAGATAAGGGAGGTCAAGGACCGGCCTGACATAGACCAGGTCATGAACGCCCGCCTTGGCCCCATTATGGGGGCAAGCATTCGATACCACTTTGGAGACGCCAAATTCACCGCTCGCAACCAGGGCAAGCAGATGGAAGGCTATTTCAGCGGGGCGAGTCTGATCTCGGCGGCGGGAATAACGACCTGGAGCATGCAATACCTGAACGGATACCTCGCCGTTCCCGAAAAGCTTCGACTTGCCGGAGAAGTGCTCGCGCACATGTACCGCACCTTCCAGGTGGATCAGACCTGGTTCGCCAACAACATGAAGGCGAGCATGCAGGTGGCCGAGATCCAGCGGAAGGCCGGGGCGGAAATGCAGGACATTCTGATGGATTCGTATTGGGCCAGGCAGCGGTCAGCTGACGAAAGACAGCGCAACGTGATCAACATGCTGCGCAGTGAGACAGACGTCAAAGATCCCCAGACCGGTGAGGAGTACAAGGCCGAGTACGGCCACAACTACTACTGGTTCCAGCCACATTCGCGAACCATTGTTGGCACTCAGACGGCCGATCCGCCTCGTATCGACATTCCGTTCAATCAACTGCAGACGTTCTGACGAAGCAGAGCCCCGGGAGCGCAGGCGTCTCACCTGCGCTCCCGAGGGACGCCTGAGGGATTGGAGGCATAAGGATTTTGACAAAAGCTCTGCGCCCGGCTCTGTGCGCTCTTGCGACTGCGCCCGAGTCCCCGACGCGAATCTAGGAGCCGGGTCCACCGGGCGGGACCACGATGATCTCGACCCTGCGATTAGCGGCCCGGCCTTCTCGCGCACAGTCACTCTGACTCCCGTCGGCGAAGATGGCCAGAACCTGGCTGCCCCCCAGAGCGTCACTCTCCCGGCCCTTCAGGCCAGGGAGTTGGACGCGGGGCAGTTATTCAGTCTGGGAGCCAGCACCGGGACCAAGGTCAACGTGGGGTCGCTTAAAGCTGAAGCGAGCGGTCCGGGCGTCATCGGCGCCGTTGTCTTCGGGGAACCGGTTGGTCTGCGTTATGCCGCCGCTTTGCCCCTGCAGGACAGGCCTTTAGTACACGCGGTCTTCAACCAGGTAGCCAACGGCTCGGCTTGTTTACCGGGCTCGCTTTTTACTGTTTCGGGACAGCCACCGCCAGGGTCGATATCGTTGTGTATTCGGCCGAGGCTATTCCAAAGGCGAGTGAGATCGAGGAAAAAGGTGTCAATCTTGGCGAGCTTCAGATGAAACTGCTTGAGAAGATTGAGGAGCTCACGCTTTACACCGTACAGCAAAAACAGGAGATCGACCGTCAGAAGGAAGAGGCGGCGGCCGAAGTAACCGTGCTCAAAGAGCGCATTAACGCGCTTGAGGAGCTAGCCAAAAGGTTGCTGCAGACGGACAAGGCGGGCCAATAGGAGAGCGTCCCCGCTTTAACGCTCCACCTGGCGAACGCCTTCGCGCTCCACAATTTCTTGTCGACGTTCAGCGGGACCCACTTCGTTACGCCGCGGAGCCACTGCGAAGCTCGGGTTTCACTTCTGACAAAACCCGGTTGGACAAGCTTGGGTCATCCCTTCGAGATGAATTCGGCGAATCCGCTCATGAAGTTCCGAAGCTGCGAGCGTACCTGCTCGTCGACGAGTCGGCCGCTCTCGTCGAACACGCGGTGAGCACCACTAACGAGTAGCCGGGGGCCAAACCAGGGTCTCGTTCCAAGCGTGCGCAGCACCGGCAACCACGCCGTCTGGGCCAGCAGCGTTCCTCCTCGGCCGGGAGTGGCGCCCATCAGCGCGACCGGACGGTTGCCGAAAATACGCGGGATGTCGGCCGGCGGGCGGGTCAGCCAGTCAATCGCGTTCTTGAACACGCCTGGGATTGAGTTGTTGTATTCCGGCGTGACCAGGAGCAGACCGCCTGACGCCGCAATGCGATTCTTCAGGTCTGTAACGACGCCCGGAACACCCGTCCCGGTTTCCACGTCGCCGTCATAGAGCGGGATACCGCGAATCGACTCGATCTCAAGCTTCGTTCCCTCCGGAACCGCCTCTCTCGCTGCGAGCAGGAGCGCGGCGTTATAAGAACCTTTCCGCAGGCTGCCTGCAATGCCGACAATGTTCATCGAAGTCCTTTCAATCATCAGACCGGCGCCGCTTGTCCCGACCGAAAGGGAGCGACCGCCGGAGGGGAGTGAATTTACTATGCCTATTATTGCACGACGCGCGTCGGGGCCTCTTCCTTGGGAGCTTTCTTGCACTTTTCACATTTCGTGATAGCTTGGGATTAATCGTCTGATCGCTCCTCCTCGGACACGGATCGCGCCTGAACTTGACTGCGTGTCGGTCTGGCTGACCGACTTCCGCAACGACCTCAAGCCGCGCCATGCCTAACCATGACAGACCCATTCCACTGACCCAGGGCTTGCCGGCTGAGAAGATGTTTCCGAAGCTCGCCCCGGCGCAGATCGCACGCGTCGCGGTCCACGGGCGCCTGCGTACAATAGAACGCGGATTTGTCAAAACCGGTCCCGATCTGCTGCCTGAGGACTTGGCTGCTGCGCACTGGCCGCTCGGCCGCCTGCCCCATCTGCTTGAAACGAGTCGGCCCGGGGTTTTTGCTGTAGGGGACGTCCGGGCAGGCAGTATCAAGCGGGTGGCGTCTGCGGTGGGCGAAGGATCAATTGCGATTGGGTTCGTCCACCAAGTGCTTAACGAATGAAAGGAACGCCATGTCTTTCTATGCCTGCTCTCACATCGCCGGCGTTGGTACTGTGAAACACTCGAAACGCCGGGAAGGCGAGGAGTGCGTGAAGACACCTTGGGATCATAGGTGACGACCACTCGCCATTCCGATCTTCCCCTCCTGATACTTTGTTCTTGTCTACCTCCCGCGGTTGTCCCTGCCGACCAGCGTCTTCACGGTCTCTTCAAGGGCCTTGATGCGTTCCTTGAGCGCCCTGGCTTCCGCGGCCGCCTCTTCCTTGAGCGCACTCGTCTCATGATTCTGGCGCTCTATGACGTTGGCCTGTTGCAGTGTGTAAAGCGTCAATTCCTCTATCTTCTCCAACAGCTTCATCTGAAACTCGCCCAGATTGACGCCGTTGCTCTGGATCGCGCTTGCGCTGGGGACATTGGGCAGATGCCTCTCGGCCTTCACATACTGCTCCAGTTCACGGAGCGGCATCAGCCTATACTCCGGCTGAAAGACGTAGTCAGGAACAGGGGACGCCGGGGCGCCGAAGAGAATGGTTCCTCTGACTCGCAGATTCCCCGCGATGTCAAGAAGCTCCGTTGGCGTATTGGTCCCAATGCCGACATTGCCGGTGTTGAGGACTACCATCCGTTCCGTCGCCAGGTCCCGGTCGACAAAGGAGAAGCGGCCGTTTTGATTGGTATCGGAAGCGATGAAAACCAGAGCCCCGTATTCCGGCATATTCGCACTCACCCGGCCTCGAAACTGGACTTTGCCAAGGTAATCACCGGGAACGATGTCCAGGGGCGCCGTATTCGTTCCCCGTGCCCGCTCGAACAGGAACGCCGGGCTGTGGGACGGCGTGGTGGCGTTATAGCGACGGAACTTGCCCAGGGCCTGGCTGCCCTCCACGACCAGTTGGCGGTCGGGAGCGGGGGTACCAATGCCGACGAAAGTCTCCGACGTCACGTCGTTGAACCCGTTCACCCCTCCGAGGATCAGGCTGTTCGACCGGCTGACATAAGATCCATACCCGATGGCGGTCGCATGGTGAACCGGAAACTGACCAGGCGACACACCCGGGTCTATGTCGGCATACGTGCCGACGAGAGTGTTCCTGTCTTCGACCGTATTGTGTTCCCCGACAAAGGCACCGATGAAACAGTTGAAACCGCCCAGGGTGTTGTTTTCACCAACTGACCGACCGACGAAGGAGTTGTAGTCGCCCTCCGTGTTGCGGTAGCCGGCCAAATGGCCGATGAAGGAATTGCCATATCCTCCGACGTTGAATTGCCCGGCATTGCTGCCGAAGTATGCGTTGCCAATCCCCGTCGTGCTGTGTGCGCCGGATCCGTTGCCAAAGTAGGCGTTGAAGTATCCGCTCGTATTTGCTCTGCCGGCTTCCGCCCCGAAGAAAGAATTGCCGAATCCGTTCGCATTTGCCTCACCGGCGTGGCCCCCGAAGAAAGAGTTGCTGTACCCCGACGTCATCGCCGCTCCCGCACCGGTGCCAAAGTAATTGTTGCTCCCCCCTTCCGTCACAAGTGGCTGGCTGCCTCCCAACAGGCCGAACCCGATCCCTCCCACTGGCCTCCCGTTGACCAGGAACCCTTTGGTGGCTTCAATGTAGCCGTCAACCGTCAGCGTGGAAGTCGGCTTGGTGGTATTGATCCCCATCCGGCCTTCACCATCGACCAGCCAACGGGCCTGCCCGGTCGCTTGATCGATAAGCCCAAGTGACCCGTCGCCGCTTTCGAGGCTCCGCAGCCGATACTCGCGTCCGCCTTCCTGCGTGTCCTCGATGGCAAGGGCCGGCGCCGTACCTTTGAGGTGCAACTGCGCCCCCGGCACTGACGTGCCTATCCCGACACGGCCTTCCTGATCGACATAGACGCTGCTCCCAGGGGCGTTACCTTCAACCACGACCGGTTGCTTCTCCACTGTCCCTTCCCCGACTACTCTTCCTCCCTGGATCTGGAACCACCCGGATCGGGTTCTCTGGCCTGCGGCCTCCCGTCCGGCCTGAACCACCAATTCCCATTTGTACACGCCGTCGGGGCGCAGCTGGTCCCGCTCGTCGATCAAGCTGAAGCTTGCCCAGTTCCCCGCCGGGTGTTCCTGCCTTAAATACAAACCCTGGGGGCCGGACACCGTGAGCAAAAGACTCCCGTCAGGGACTGAAGCAGGCCACTCGACAGACGTTGATCCGTAGATGAGCTCTGGTGCCTGCATAGAGGCAGGCGCCGATTGACTCGAGATGAAAACGGACAGGCTCAGGTACAGGCCGAGAACGAGAAAGGAACGCATCACGCACAGCATGGCTCACCTCCAAGGTGGCCCGTCACAAAAGTGGCGGGGTGAACAGAAACGGCTCGCGGCCCTATGTTAGCCCGGAATTTTCCAAGAGAGTGTGACATTATCGCCAATCTGTTCATAGTTCCGCTTTTGGTCAACAGCTCCTCGGTCGGTATATAGAGTGCCAGGGCTGCTTCAATCTCCAGTTTTTCACTGCTGAGGGAAAAAACGGGGGGGAAAACGGGGAAAAAACGGGGGACGCTGACTAAGAAGACGGACGACAACACCCGAATAGAGAAGCACTTAGAAGAGAAAGTCCGTTCAGGCGCAGTTACTTTTCCAGAACGCTGACCGATGGTGATCGAGTAGAGTGTCTGCCTTCTCATCCCCTTCTCGGCCGCCATCTTCGCACCAGGTTCGCGCGGTCTTCAGCGTCCGGGGCGACTATCCCAGTGCCTGTTTGAGGCGCAGGTCGTACCCCCGGGCGAGGTCCGTGAGAGCCTGGTTACAGTCCCCCTCGAAGGCCGAGCCGTGCATGAGAGCCAGGACCCTGGGTGCGAGATTTGTGAGGGCGAGGATTGTAGGCGCGGTCCGAGGGGTTAGCGCCGTGGCCAGGTACTCTCCCTCTGCTTCAAAGGCCGGGCCGACAATGTCGTCGGAAGTACGAGGAGGAACCTCACCCATACGGGTAAAAAGGTCGCCGCACAGGAGCGTCCGGGTTGTTTCCTCGAACAACAGCCCGGCGTCCCAGCCATGCGGGACGTGCGGGGTGGCGATGTAGCGAACTCTCCTGCTGCCCAGGTCGAGCACATCGCCGTCCTTGAGCGGGCGCGGAAGCCGGGAGGCAAGATCGTTGACTGAAACCGCGCATCCCATCGCGCCGAATGCGACCTGGGCCTCGGGAGCCGCTTCAAGCCAGTCATTCATGCCGCCAAGCTCGTCAGCTTCCACGTGGCCAAAACAAACCCAACGCAGTCGGCTGATCGGCATCACGCGGGCCATTGCACTGGAGATGAGCGGGAACAACCCGCGTAGCCCGCAGTGGAAGAGCAGGGGCTGTTCGGCTTGAACCAGATATTGATTGAACCCAAGGCCAGCCCGGTCCACGTAAGTCGAAAACCGAAAGATCCCGTCCGCGATTTCATCCGTCCTTGTTTCCATGTTGCCTCGCTTCCTTACCCCTTTTATCTCTCATCCGGGGGAACTTCAAGACCGGCCGGGCATTGACGGGGAGGGCTGACACCTGGCTGCTAACCCGTTTAGTTTTAGCGCGTTGTTGATCCGTCGCCTTAACCTCACCCAAACCTCAGAAACTCCTCACCGGGTTCGGGCGTTCTAATTGGCAGGTAAACGAAATGTCCGGTTACCAAGAGATTTAGAAATTGGCGATCATGCCAGACAGACAGAAACCGGGAAGGTTTAAAGGCCTTGGATCAAGGCCGATCGAAGGGAGCAGAGTATGAAAAAGAACATGTTGGTGTTGGCGGTCGTTGTTTCCGTGGTGCTGATCTCGGGTCTTTGTCTGAATGCGATGACTTCCACCGTTCTCCGGGTGAATGTCCCCTTCGCTTTTCACATTGGCAAAACGACACTCCCGGCGGGCAACTACATTCTGGAGATGGATCGGGCCACCAGCGCCTCCGCCCTGGGCACTGCTGTAACCCTGAGGACGATCGATGGCAAGACTCAACTTCGGACCGCCAGCATGCCTGGCTATGGCGCCAAGTCCGGAGCCTCCCTCACTTTCAATCGATATGCGAACTCCTACTTTCTCGCCACGGTCGAGTCCTACGGTCTCGGATGCCAACTGAGGAAGTCGAAGGCCGAGAAAGAAGTCGCTGCCAAAGCGGCGCCGTTCCAAAGAGCTTCTGTCGCCGCCGAGTAGCGGCAGAATCGCCTCCGGGGACCAGGTTCCCCTTCCTAATCCTGGTCCCCGGAGAGCTTCGCCTCTTTAGCCCGGGTCACCCGAAAAGCCCGGGCTAAAGAAGTCCCCCCGTCCGATGCGGTTTCTCCCTTGGCGCTTCGCCTCTTCGCTCGCTTCGCTGCAACACCTGTGCGCCGTTTCCGAAGTTCAGGGCGAAATGTGACAGTTCTGTCAGCTCCGATCAGGAAGATGTGGTAAATAAGGGGCATGCGCAGGCTCGTTCTCGCGCTTCTGTTAATCGCAGGCACTTCAGCGATCCTCCTCCTTTCTGACAGCCAGAATCGGAAACACAACGAGGAACAGCGCCAGGCGAGAGTCTTCATAATCGAATACAACCGAGTTTTGGACGTCGAGGAAGCGGAGGCCGGGGTGCTGGACGGGCTGCGTCACGGCGGCCTACGTGAAGGGACCGACTACACAGTTGAAGTTTTGAATGCCCAAGGCGACGTGGCAACTCTCAATAGCCTGATCGATGCGGCGGCCGGACAGCGGGCCGACATGCTGATCACCACGTCAACCCCCAGCCTTCAGGCAGCCGCGCGAAAGTTCAAAAAGGCGATTATCTTCACGTACGTCGCCAGTCCGGTCGCGGCCGGAGTCGGAAGGACCAACGAAGACCACCTCCCCAATGTCACGGGTGTCTATGGCCTGGCTCCATACAGCGAGATGATCGACCTCATACGGGAGGTCCTCCCTCACGCCCGGAATCTAGGCTTGGTCTACGTGCCCGCCGAACCGAACATGATTTTTCACATGAGGAATTTGGAGAAAGCGGCTGCCCAAGCGGGCTTGCGCGTAACAGCAACGTCCGCTGACACGACCGCCGAGGTGAGTGACGCCGCTTCCGCTCTCTGCATGAGAAAGATCGACGCCATTTGTCAGGTTCCGGGGAATCTCACGGCCGCCTCTTTCCCTACGATCGCCTCCGCTGCCCGACAGGCCCGAATTCCTGTCTTTGCTTTCCAAAGCAGTCAGGCGCGCACCGGGGCAGCGATCGTGCTGGCCCGCGACAACTTCGACGCCGGTCAACAGGCTGGCGTTCTTGCTACCCGGGTGCTTCACGGAGAATCTCCGGCGGCGATTCCGTTCGGCGAGTTCAAAGGAATCAGGCTGATAGTTAATCTTAGCGCCGCCCGGGAGCAAGGGCTGACCGTTCCACGTTCCATCCTCGAACATGCGGAAGAAACCCTGCCGTGATGGTGCCAAATAGCCTCTGCCGCCGCACTACATATGGTCCGGTGCCCTTGCTCCGAGTGCCTCCTACAGCTAAGTTAACGCTTAAGCCCTAGGCCCCTTCGCCCCCCCGCCCCTTCTTGCTGTAGACGTGATGCTCCTAACAGATTTAGAATCATTCCGCACTGTAAACTAAACAATTTTTCACGGGATCGACGTAACCTCTCCCCCAAAACTCGCATATTCGTTTGGACACTGCGCAGTTCCACTGCCCAAACAATGGAGAGCTATCGTGATGCGCTACCTCGCACTCTCGTACACGGTCCTGGTTTTACTCTCTTCGTTCGCGGCGACATCGTCGGCGGACTCTCCCGAATCCGTCGCACTGAACACCGGGTTTCGGCTGAAGGTCGTTGCAGAGTGGGTTTACGTCAACGCCTCGGTTCGGGATTTGCGAACCGGCTCCACCCTGACAGGACTGCAAAAAGAGGATTTCCTCCTCTACGAAGATGAGGTTCTCCAGTCCGTTGGTTCCTGCGTTCCGGCCGAAACGCCCTTCAACCTGCTGCTTTTGATGGACGTGAGTGCCAGCACCGGGCCATTCATCCAAATCCTCCGGGACTCGGCTTTGAAGTTTTCCCGGCAGCTCGGTCCGGCCGACCGAATCGCGATCATGACTTTCAGTTCCGGCAGCCGGCTGATTCTGCCTTTCACCAATGACCCGGCAAGGGTGAAGTCCGTGCTCGGATTCGTAGCTCCGCACAGTACGACTGCCTTCTACGACGCGCTCATGTCTGCCTTCCGGACGCTTCGACCCCTAAACGGACGGAAGGCAATCGTGGTTTTCAGCGATGGTGTCGACAACCAACTGCTCGACGCGAACGAGGGTTCGCAGATCAAGTTCCCACGGGTGCGTGAAGTCGCTCAAGAGTCGGACTGCCTAATTTACAACGTCTTCCTCCCGCCTCGCAGCGGCGCCAGGCATCCGGCCGTTTTGAAGGCCGAGCAGCAGATGCGGGTTCTTTCCTCCGAGACCGGCGGAAAGATGTACAGCCTTCGAAAACCCGAGGAATTGCCTGCATACTATGCCGAAATCGCCCGTGATCTGCGGTTTATCTACACTCTGGCATTCGCCCCCGAACCTTCCAGATCAGCCGGGTGGCGGACGCTAAAGGTTGAAGTGAAGGGGCATCCGGAATTGAGCATCCGCGCGCGCACAGGCTATCTCAAAAAGCAGGAGTCGGAAGTCAGAAACCCAGACACCGAGTGAAACCGGCTGAAGTGTGAGACTTCAGAGAGAACCTTGGAGCAGGCAGGGGGCGATTGCACGGCTGCCAACGGTTCTGATTCTTCACAAGCACCCAGGTAGCCCGATACTGGCCGGTGATATCTTGACCAGCCCGTTGGCCCTTCACCGTCACGTTGCCGGTCGCGACAGCCGTGTTGCCGTAAAGCCGGACCTTTACGTCATCCATACTCAGGAAGGAAGGTACTCCGAGTCGTCGAGAACTTCAAACGGCCGACGTCAGCGATAGGAGTAACGTCTTCAGGAACCACACGCTCCGACGCAGAACGCTTGCGGCCTGATCGCTGAAACAAAATGACGCATTGGGTGTCTAACAGAGCAACAGCACCTTCCTGGAAGGAGCATCATGCGCGTTAAAGGATGTCCACGGGGGACGGTCGTGCTTTTGACCGGGTTTTTCCTGGCCTCGGCCTTGGGGCAACAGCCACGGCTACAGGTGGTTGAGTCGGGCGATCGGGAACTTCGGCGAACGGCATACAGGATGAGGCTTTGCCCCGAGGAACTCAAGAACGCTCGACAGGCGCTGCAGGAGGCCCATAAATTGGCCGCCTCTGTTGTCTGGGAGATCTGGCTTGGTGAAATAGGTCAGCTGTGGATCGTCCTGGATCGGGAACGCGCCGGTACTGAGTTGCGTGGACTGATCGAGGAGCTTCGCGACCTGGCGGAACAGTCGCAGGACCCGAACGAGTACCAGCACGTCACGAATTCCGCACACTCATTGCTGTCCGCCCTGCGAGAAGTCGACGCGGCGGCGGTCGAAGAGTACGTGGCGGCGTGGCCCGGGCCAAGCGGCCCGGAAGGCGCTGCGAACAGGCCGCAAATTCTGGAACAGATGCAGAAAGAGCAGGTCAACTGGCTGGCTCAGCGGGATCCGGACCGGGCCCTCGAGCGATTGAGGGCCATGGAAGGGGAGAATCCCGACGTCTTCACGCGAAGCAATCTGGTGAACCAGATGTATCACGCGGGCCGCGAAGAAGAAGCCGGGGCATTGTTCAATGAGACGCTGAAGATTACGCCCACGCTGCTCAATGATCGCACTGCGGGATCGGCTATCGGCCAACTCGTCCAACAGGCCGCCCTGTTCTTCCCCGACCGGCTCCCCGAGGTGCTGGGATATTTGGCAGCTGTCCCGGAGGAGTTGCCGGGTGACCAGCCACGGGACTTTCTCTTCGGCGAAAACCGCGTATCCCTCTCCCAGAAGGAAGGCCTGATTCTTGACGTGGCGCGCTATCTCACGGGTCGCCCCGATGCGATTGCGCAGCTCGTCCAGCTCGCACCCGGCATTCGTGAAAAGCTCCAGCCGATCGGAGGACTGGACGGCGCCTTGTCTCCCTCCTATCACGCCTCTCGTCGGACTTCGGCCCATAGAATCGCGGCCGAAACGGCCGACGGGACTGGCGATTCCGCGCGACAAGCACGACCGGAGGAGTTGTGGGAGCTCAT
>RPQK01000103.1 GCA_003819755.1 Acidobacteriota bacterium
GATGAAGTAGGCGGCCAGGACGATACCGTCTAAGGCTGTAAAATGACCAGTCACTTTTTGGACCTCGGGTTTTCCAGATAGTAGAAGAAACCGTCCTCCGCCCCGACCAGCAGGTCGGGAACGCCATTCGAATTCCAGTCAACGATCGCGGTCGAACACGTAAGGAGTGCACCGCCATTGCACCACAAGCTCGTCCGGCGCCGGGTCCCACCAGTTCCAGGCGGGTTTGGGCACCGGCCCCGGCCAGGCGACCCGAACCGGCTGCGCGGCCGCCAGCCGTGGCGCCTGGCGGGTTCCAATGTTCTTGTACCACAGGATCTTCCCGATAATCGTGTTGGTCAGGATATCCGGTAACCCGTCCCCATCCCAGTCGCCGACTCCGATGTTCGGGTAGCCCCACTTCGCCTCCGCCGGCCCTTGAATAGAGCCGTTGTAGCCGGCGAGGATGTGAATGGTCTGACCATCGGCCTCCAAGAGAAGCGGTGCCCCCCACCTCGGGGGTGTTCCCCCGAAATTCTTAATAAACGCCATCTCGCCGGCGGTGTTCCCTGTCAGGATGTCCGGTCTCCCGTCTCCATCCCAGTCGAAGGAGACAGGGGTGGTCAGAACGCCGAATTTAAGATTGTCGGCCTCTTGAAGGAAGAACCGAGGAGGAGAAAAGTCCGGGACGCCGTCGGTAACGCGGCCGGTGTTCTCAAGCCAGGCGACGCGGCCGTCCTCCTGGGCAACGACAAGATCTGTCCGTCCGTCTCGATTCCAGTCGTAAGCCGTTACTACAATCATAGCCAAGGGCATGGTGATCGGCCTGCCCTCCCACCTCAGCCGCCGGCCGGGCGCAAATCGGGGCTGCTGCCGGGTCCCGGTGTTCTGGAAAAAGGTCAGCCCGTCCACAAACTCGCCGCAAATCAGATCCAGTTTTCCTGCTCCTCGGAAATCGGCAAAGACAGGGGAAGGCATGCCAAAGACATCGACCGGCCGCCCGTCGGCCTGCAGTCGCTCGGGTTCGCGGTAAACCGGTTTGTCATTGGTGCCCTCGTTCCTGAGCAGGTACACGAAGCCGTGCAGAGGCCCGTTCACCCAACGGCCGTTGTCGTCGTACGCGTTGTCCCAGCCGTAGTCGGTCCAGTCGCCGATACCCACGATAAGATCCAGGGCGCCGTTCCCGTCGTAATCGACATAACTCCACTGATTGCCTCGAATCCGACCGCTCGCGGCATGGATCTTGGCGGGGTCGACCGGGAGCTTCACGGCCTCGCCGATCCCCTTGTTGGCGAAGTCGGGATGTTCGAGGCCCGGGGAGAGAACGCGCAGCCCGGTGGGCGTGTAGGAAGGGGTGAGATCATTGCGCCCGTCGCTCAGCTGAACCGCGGCTTTGAAGACCTCGATTCCCGTTTTTGGGTCTCGCCGCCCGGTGTTCTCGAAATAGTACGTGCCTCGGTACGGTGAAGAGCCCGCTATCACGATCAGGTCGCTTAGGCCGTCGCCATTGCGGTCGCAGGGGACCGGCCATCCCCAAAGCCCAACCCCGAGGTCGACAATAAGGCCGGGGTTGTTCTGTTTGACGCGCTCGAAACGCTCCGGGGCATCAGCCCCTTTTACGAACCCGAGGAGAACGAAGCTTATAAGGGCAAGGATTTTTGCAGTCCGCATTGGCTGCTCCAGATCAGATGAAGTCGTCATTCCGCCGCGTCAGGACAGGCCGCTCCTGGTGCGGGCGTGCTGATGTCACGGTCTCAGTCAGCCGGTGATCCGTTGTTCCGCCAGGCGAAAGTCTCCAGAAAACGCCGGATGTTTTCGCGCAGAGGGGAATCCAAGGGGGCGAGCGGCTCAGCGAGCCAACCATCGCATATTCCGACGATTTCCAGGGCGCTTTTCAGCCCTCGCAGGTAACTGGATCCGTCCGGCGTCTGCGAGTAGACGACTTCGGACATTTTCCTGACCTCCGACTGCAAATGCTCGGCCCGATCATCAAAGCCGGCGCAAGCCGACCGAAACAGCTCAACGTAGAGTCGCGGGAACAGGTTGGCCCCGCCGCAAACCCCGCCGTCGGCGCCGAGCCGAACCGCCTCCATCAGCTTTTCCTCCGGGCCGCAAAAGAGCTGAAAACCGGTTGCTCTCGGGAGTGCCCTCCGCACCTCTGCGAAGTACTCCATATCGCCGGAACTGTCTTTGAGTCCCGAGATGGGCAGGTTCGCCACGATCTTCAAGAGTGTGGGCGGCTGGACCCAGATTTTGGTCAGCGAAGGGATGTTGTACAGAAAGACCGGGAGGGGGAGCTGCGGCACCAGCCGTTCCAGGTAGTGAAGCAGTTCTTCCTGGCTCAGCGGGAAATAGAAAGGGGGTGTGAGCACCAGGGCAGAGGCCCCTTCGGCGGCCGCCTGGTCGGCAATGCGGAGGCAGGCGGAGGTACTTGAATCGCACAGCCCGACGAGCACGGGGACCCGGCCCGCAGCCAGCTTGCAGACAGCCTTGATCATCCGGAACCGAATACCGGGATCAAGGTGTGGTCCTTCGCCGGTGGTTCCGAGCAAAAACATCCCCGACACCCCCCCCTGTATGACATGCTCAACCAGCCGCTCGAGTGCGGCACAGTCAAGGTCGGCCTGTTCAGTAAGGGGTGTCGCCAGGGGAGGGATAATGCCGCTCAGTTCAATTCCTTGCATTACAATTCCTTGTGGTATTGGGTCTACCGACTTCTTTGGAAAGGGAGAGCTCAGAGAGTACTTCTCCACCGGGCAAGGCGCCCGACAAAATGCGGGACCTGATATAGCGGTAAGCCCGCTCTTTGCGGGACTCGACGTCTGCCGAGTTGCGGCCTTCGGCTAATCGCATGCTGGCAGTATACAGCGGCTCGCAGAGCCTGTCGTAGGGGACGAATTGGAGCGCAGGCAAGAGGCCTGCGCTCCGCCATGGCCTGGGATTGCTCGGGAGCTCGCGGCTCGCAAACTACTGGGCCGCGAGCTAGAGCTTTCGGGCTGTCTCGCTCGCTCGAGCCACATGAGACGCAGTTTCCCGCGTCTTCACCACCGCCAGAACGTAATTCGCTCCGGATTTGATGAACTCGATTCGGGGAGTCGACACGCCCACCCCGTTCGACGTGCAGAGCGCAGTCAGAATGACCGCGCCTTGGGAATTGCGGATCACCAGGACCCCTTGCCCACCCGCAGACATTTTCTCGATCACATAATGCCCAGGCGGGAGAGTCTTGCCACCGGCCACAAAGGCAAACGGGACGTCAACGGCCACGGCGCCAGTCGTATAGCCACCGGACGACACGGCACAGACCAGATTCAAAACCACGAGCGACAGAAGGATAGTCTTCTTCATAATGAGCCTCCACTTTCACTTGCAAAGCCTGTTGTTTGTGTCGCCCGGGCTACTGTTTACGTTGGTCGCCGGTTTTACAGCACGTTCACGCTTCCGACCGCCGACCGCTTACCGCGTCGGTATGTTAGCAAGGAATATGCCAATCACGGGGACAACCGGCTGAAGACCTCGTAAATGCTGGTATTGCACTGCAAGCAGGCGGGATCCTTGAGGTGGAATCTTCGATGGAAACCTGTTCGAAATTGGAACGGGACTTAGCAAAAACGTACAGCGTGGAGATGCGGCCACGTGGGGAGGCTTCAAAACCTACGCCACGTGGCCGGGCATCCTCAATGGTCTTCAGAATGCGGCCAGGTCGCGGCCGCTCTTTTGCTTTCCCTGTTCGCCTTGGTACAGCTTCACGGTTCCGGTAAGGGTATCAGTGACCCGGATGTTGTAATTGAGATCGGTTAGAGCACCGTAGAAAAACCAGAAGTGGCCGTTCACGCCACGGGCGTCCAGGACCTTGGCGGCCAACTCGATATTACCGGGCTCAAAGAACCAGAAGTACCCGGAGTCCGACGTGAGAGGCACCCCGGTCGCACTTCCGGTCGCGCCGTTAGGCGTGATCCACTCGACATCGATCGTGAACCGGCCATTGTGGACTTGAAGAACCGACGCTGGGGCCAGGGAGAGCGGTGATGCGAACCCTTCGCGTCGCACCAGCTCAAGCACGAGGTCAAAGGCCCGCGTTTCCTGATCAAGATCCGGCGCGCTTGCCGGCGTTGACGCCGAGTCCGAGAACGCCGTCGTGTCATTCTTTCCCGCCTGAACGCCTGCCGGATTGCTATAGGTGCGAACCGCCCCGGTTGCGGTATCCGTTATGACCAGATCAAATTGAACATCGGTCAGGGCGCCAAAGAAGACCCAGAAACAACCGTTCACGCCTCTTCCGTCGAGAACCTTGACCAGAATCTCGAGATTAGTCGGTCCAAAGAACCAGAAGAAGCCGGAATCAGAGGAGAGCGACACTGGTTGTGCAGCACCCGAAACCCCACTTGCGCGCCAGACAATTTCCGCTTTGAATCGCGCCAGATTCAGGGGCATGACCGTAGGTGAGCTCTGGGACCATTCCGCGATGAACGAGGACGATTTGCCACCTGCCTCCACGAAGTCACCACCCACATACAGGTGGCCTTCGGAGCTGCAAGCGAGAGCGAAACCGGCGCCTCCCAGCCCGCTGCCCAGGCTCGACCAGCTCGTTCCGTTCCACTTCGCGATATTTTTGGCGGGAACCAGGCCTGCTTGATCGAAGACTCCAGTGACATAGAGGTTGCCCGCCGAATCAAAGGTCAGGGCTTCGACACTGCCGCTCGCTCCCTCCAGCCTCACTCCTCCGCCCAGGCCTGACCAACTCGTCCCATCCCACCGGGCAATCCCCGAAACATCTAAGCCGCCGGCACTTGAGAACCCGCCGCCGGCATAGAGGCCCCCCGCTGAATCGCAGGCCAGTGCCGAGAGGAAGCCGTCGATGCCAGAGTCCAGGGCCGACCAGGAGGATCCGTTCCACCTTGCGATATTCTGCGCGCTCACTCCGCCGGCTGAAGAAAAATAGCCGCCGACGTACAGATTCCCGGCCGGATCAGAAGCCAGAGCGTAGACGGATCCCAGAATCCCTGTGCCCAGCGAGGACCAAGACGAGCCATTCCATTTCGCAATACGATTTATTGTCTTCCCATCCACCTGGCTGAAGTCACCGCCCGCGTACAGGTTCCCGGTCGCGTCTATAGCAAGACTGGTTATCGCGTAATCGAACGATCCGGGCAGATACGACCAGGAGACGCCATCCCAGCGCGCGACCCGGTACAATCCCTGAACGATCGAGCCACCTGCATAGACACGATTCGCCGAGTCGACCGCGAAAGAGTAAACGGTTCCGGGCAGTCCGATGGCCGTCCAGGTCTTTCCGTCCCATCTCAGGACTCCTTGATCAGTGTTTGATACGCCTCCGGCATTTTTCAGCAAGCCGTCGACGTAGACGTTTCCTGCCTTATCGACAACCAAGGCGTCGACATACGCGTTGGCCCCGCAACCCGGCCTTCCAACGCCAAGCGGAGACCAGGAGCCCGACTCAAGCTGGGCGACGAAGTTGACTCCGGAACTTCCTATATCGGAGAACGCCCCGCCTGCATACACCTTCGCGCCTCTGCACACCAAGGCACCTACGGGGGCGTTGAACTTCAGCCCCACGGCTGACCACGCCTGCCCGTTCCACTTCATGACAAGGTAGCCGTTGTTGTAAATGTCACCACCCGCTTAGAGGTTCCCTTGAGAGTCGAAGGCCAAAGTGCTGACTGGCGCCGGCACGCCATCGCCGAGCGCTGTCCAGCTGGTTCCGTTCCACTTGGAGACGAAGTTTAGAGAAATGACCCCGCCGGCAAAAAAATCGCCCCCGGCGACGAGGCTGCCTGCCGGGTCGAAGGCCAGAGTTCGAACGCTTCCGGGCAAGCCCGTCCCGACCGGCGACCAGTTGGTTCCATTCCATTTGGCAATACCGCTGACGGTCAGGCTGTCAACTGCGGAGAACGCCCCGCCGGCGTAAAGGTTTCCAGCCGAATCGACACCAAGGGTCATTATGTAGCCGTCAAACGCGCCTGGCAGCAAAGACCAGGCAGAGCCGTCCCACCTGGCGATCCGGTTTCCTTCTCCCTCCCATAACCATCCGGCAGCAAAGAGGCTGCCATTTGGGTGGATGGCGAGAGCACTAACCAAGCCGTTCAACCCGGTTGCAAGCGCAGACCAACTGCTACCGTTCCACAGCGCGACGTTGTTGACAGTCACTCCGCCTGCGTCCGTGAAGGATCCTCCGACGAGAAGCGCCCCGTCCGGGCGGGCGACGAGGGTGAAAACTGCTCCGGAGATTCCAGTTCCAAGCGGCGACCAGGAGGAACCATTCCACTTCGCGATTCCGTTCAGCCTGGGGCTTCCGGCCTCGAAAAAATCGCCGCCGGCATAGAGCTGGCCCGATGCGTCTGCGGCCAGAGCAGTAACAGGGCGGGTGAAACCTGGTCCTGGGAATCGGAACACGTCTGACCAGTTGGCGTCGGCGGGAAGCGCCTGGGGTCCAGAGCTGGAATCCTTGATTCCCTGGCGGCGCTCACCTGCGGCAAACCGGCTGCGGGACAGGGCGGGATTTGCCTGATTTCGCGACTCGTCCGCCGCTATCGTGTGCGAAAGCCTCAGCGGTACCAGTCTGTCGTCTGCCCCTCCCCAGAGGTTTCCGGGCATATTCCCCAGAGTCAGTAATACAAACAGCACGACGACCTTATGGGAAACCTCCCTCATTTCTACCCTCCCCAAGATTGCAGTTTCCGCAGTATGAACCCGACCGGTTAGCGTTTTCCGCTCGCCGGACCAGGACAAAACAAGCCTTGGTTAGTTCATCACAGGGAAGGGTCTGCATCAAGTGACAGGCGTTACTTCCGTCGGGCGGGTCAGCCTCCCGAGTCATGGCTGCGTTCACAGCGGAAAAATCGAGGGTGCCGGCACCCTCGATTTTCCACTGTGACGTATCCACGACTAAGGACACTTGCCGGGATTTTGGAACTACTTGCCTGCTTTGGAAAAGTTCGAGGCGACGAATCCCCAATTGACAAGGTTGTTTAAGAAGACCTCGACGTACTTAGGCCGGACATTCTTGTACGTTGGATAGTAGGCGTGTTCCCAGACGTCACAGGTGAGAAGGGCGACCTGGCCGTGCTTCATCGGCAGGTCGGCATTGGACGTCTTAACCACCTGCAGCTTGCCTCCGGCGAGGACCAGCCAGGCCCATCCGGAACCGAACTGAGATACGGCCGCGTCGGTGAATTCCTGACGGAAACGCTCAAAGGAACCTAAGTCCCTTTCAATGGCCTGAGCCAGATCTTTGAGCGGCTGGCCGCCCCCGCCAGGCTTCATGCAGTTCCAGAAAAACGTATGGTTCCACACTTGGGCGGCGTTGTTGAAAACCGGTCCGTCGGACGCAAGGATGATCTCTTCAAGCGACTTTGTCCCGTCGACTTTCCCCTGCTCGATGAACTTGTTCAGATTCGTGACGTAGGCCTGGTGGTGCTTGTCGTGATGCAGCTCCATGTTTTCGCGTGTCAGGTAAGGCTCGAGTGCCCCGGCATCGTAAGGCAAAGGTGGTAGTTCGAATGGCATAGTTCCCTCCCGTTTAGACCAAAGTGACTGGATTAGAACGGTTTACCGTCGTAAGCCGAGCATATCGAGAGGGTGGCCGCCTTGTCAAGGCAGCGGCCCGACGCCGTTCGACCACTTTGCCGGCGCCTTACCGCACGACTCCGCCTGCTACCGGTGACGTCTCGAAATAGATGTCGACGATCTTGTCCCAAGGGATGTAGTGCACAACCTGGTTTCTCCATTTGCCGAGATTGTCCGTTCCGCCGAGGGCGAGGACCAGGAATTCATCATCGGAGGTATCCAGGCGCACCGTCGCCAGGTTGCCGCTCGGCGCTGCTTTCCGGGCGAAAGATCCGGTGGTCCTCGGAGCAAACTCCCCTGCCCCGATTACCACCTCGACAGACTGATAGGGGTTGGGCTGGAACGTTCTGGTCAACCTCGGCGCCAGCACCATCTCGGTCTCTATCACTCGAAGCCATCGTTGCCTGGGCGTCCGATCAGGGGCGGTTTGCGCCGCCCAGCCAACATAGAGCAGGGCCAAGACGACGGGAACGAGGATGATGATTTTCAGTTTTCGGTTCACGACTGTCTCCTTTTGAACACTATGATGCGGCGGAGGGCCGGTTCGTGGAAAGTCCGAGGTCTTTTTATAGAGCCGGCATGTCAGACAAATCCCGGCAAAACAAACAGACCAGTCCGACTAGCTCGGCGGCGGAGGAAGAGCGTACACTAAGTTTAATTAGAGACGATAAATCGTCAGAGCGTACGCGATAGGAAAAAAGAAAAGGGCGCCTCCAGCGCCCTTTTTCTTTGCCTCGAATCATTCTTCAAAAAGTTGGCGAAGGTCAGCCAGTACCAGTTTCAGACGGTCATCCTCGACGGCCTGTTCCGCAGATGCTAAGAATTCGCCGAGGACGGCAAGCCCCTGGCGCTGATACACCGCCGCCTGCAGCGCCATTTCCAGCTTTTCCAGTTGATGGACGAACTCTGCTTCGGCTGACTTTCCCTGCAAGTACTCGTCGTAAAGCGCGAGGTAGCGGTCGCGGCCCGGCCACTGTTCGAGGACTCTCCTGAGAGAAGCGAGTTCGCGCCGCTGCTTTTCCTCACGACTGACACCGTCGGCTGGAGTGATGTCCCCGGCGTCGATCTCGCCGAAGTCATGGAGTAGAGCCAGCTCGAGCACGCGCAGGAGGTCCAGGTGGGGGAAATGATCGGACAAAAGCAAGGCCAGGATCGCGACCGCATACGAGTGCTCCGCGACGCTCTCGCAGCGCTCAGGCGGGATGTCACGTTCCAGCCATCCTCTCCGGTAAACCTGCTTGAGATGGGCGAGGTCAAAATAGAGTCGGACGATCGCGGAAACCGGTTTTCCGGCCAGCAGGGAGGCTGGGTTCTCGGCCTTGGTGCGCATAGTGTCTTAGACACTATCCCAGAATCAGGGGCAGCGCATCCAGCAGTGAACGACAATAGGCACGCAGGAGCGGGCGGACTCCGCTTCGCTCGATGTTACCGTCCGATATGCCGATAGCGGCGAATCCAGCGAGCCGGATTGAAACCACGCCCGCACCCGAGTCCTCGAGCCCGATGACTTTGTGGCGGCGTGAACGATCAACACCCAGGCCGACGTAGGCTGTCTCGGCGTAGAGCCAGGGGTGAGGTTTGGGAGCCAACTCCCCAAGGGTCCCCGTCTGCCCTTTGGTCAGCCGGTGCCCTGCCGTGATAATCGCGTCATAGAAGTTGAGCGGATCCCCCATGTTGAGCGTTTTGAAGGCTGACAGAATTTCGGGCCACGCCTTTTCATAAAGCCCGGAAGTGACCAGGCCGATCTTGATGCCCCGACCCTTCAGCTCCATGAGGAATTCCTTCAGGCCGGGACTCGGATGGAAGGCGTCATACCGGCCGCGCCCGTGCGAGATCTCTTTCATCTCGAACGAGGTCTTCTCGAAGTAATGGCGGCGCGCCTCTTCCAGGCTGCCGCCCGGCGCGTACTTGTCGATGCAGTACTGGAGATGCTCCGACACGGAATGCCCCGAAACGTGCGGCTCGTCCTCTGGAGCCAGCCGAAAACCGGGATCCCGCTTCAGGCGGGCGATCGACTGCTCGATTATCCACATCCAGAAGTGCTCGCTTCGGACGCTGGTCCCGTCCAGATCCATCAATACGGCTTCCGCGGGTGGGCTGAACGTATCTTCCAAAAGCGGATAGTAAGCATGAGGTCCCAGGGAGGACTTGACCAAGCCGAGCGTCTTGTCTTCGAAAACGACAAACTCGACTTTGCGGTCGAGGGGCGCCACAATCCGCCAGACGCCGTCCTGCCCGACCCGCCATGAGCCATCGCCGCTCGCTTCGAGGTCTACGAAATCCTGCTGATACTCTTCTCGGATCACCCCGATCCCCGGGATCTCTGCGTACTGCTTCATATGTCGAGCTTTACAGATAAGAGCGGAAAAGACAAACGGAGGGGCAAAGGAACAAAGGGGCAGAGGGGCAAAGGGATAGGAACTGAGCTGGACTCTTTTCCCTTTGCCCCTGATCTTGGCTTCACTTCCCCAGCCTCCCCGCCGTCCAGAAGATAGTTCTCCGAACCAGCTCGCGAAAGGCCGGGTGGCGGTAGGCCTTGCCGTCGTGGCCGAGCTGCACGCAGACCACCCGGGACTTCTCATAGGGGCTGATCCAGGCGACCGGCCCGTCGCTGGTTGGATTCCCGGTTTTAAGCAGGACCTTCACGGTCGGTGAAATCCACATTCCCTTGTAGGTCTCGTCCCAAATGTGAATAGGCGCGAGTCCGGCGGTAATTGCATGCTGCGCCGCGTTTTCGACAACCAGTTCTTCGTCGTGCTTGTAGGTCGAACCGGGAGTATCCCCCTCCTTCTGAAGCAGGTAGCGGCCGCCAACCACTTCTTTGGACCACCAGGCCCACGTCTGGTAGTTCGCGATCGCATGGTGGAGCACCACGAGTCCCTTTCCCGCTTCCACGAAGGCCTGGAGGTTTTTACGGCCTTTGTCATCAAGGTTCTGGGACATGTCATACATCAGGACGACATCGTATTTCCCGGTGATGTCGTTCTTGAATGCCTCCTGGTTGGTCGCCGCGTGGTCCCAGGCGAGATCGCGGTAGCCGTCGAAAAGCGAGTAAAAAGACGATTCATAGGCGTGCCCGCCTGTGACGACCAGCAGGCGGAGGGGTTTCGACACCTGCGCGTTACACCCCGCGTCAGGGGGCAGAGCAGTCTTCCCCGTTGCGGCCCACTCGGTTCCTCGAACAAAGGTCGCAATAAAGCCACTTTCCTGCATAGCCGGGACTTCGTGGCCCAGTGCGGTGTAGAAAACGCGGCCCTGACCGTGCTGGTTCACCCAAAGCATCGGCTCCGGCTGTCCGGTGCCTCCACGCTTTGGATCGTCAAAAGCGGTTGCCAGGACTTTGGTGTCGGGCAATAGCTCCATCTGGTGGTACAGCTCATCGGTCGCCGCGAAGCTCGCGCCCAAGTCTTTGGTGATGGGATGACTGGAGTCGGCGATTTTAACCGTGAACGAGTGCCGGTCGCCATGGAAACGTTTGGGCGGCGTTGTCTTCCATCCCCCGCCCACCATTTGCCGGAACTCTCCCCATGGCGATTCCTTGATCCCTGTCGGTTTGTGACCGTCTCCCAGAACCTCGAGGCCGGAGAATCCATAGATCGCACCGTGAACCACGACCAAACCCTTCCCGCCTTTGACGAACTGAGCGACCGCTTGTTCGGCGGTGGAGCCCCAGCTTGGTCCGCAGTAATCAAGCACCAGGACGTGGTAAGGAGCGAGGCTTTCGGAGGTCATCCCTGCCGGCTCCTCGCAAACCCGGACGTCAAAACGGCCGGTCCTCAGGAGGAGTTCTTTCAGGTATGGCGTGGTCGTTCGCCAGTCGTGATTGTTTCTTCCGGAGAGGATCAGGACGCGGACGGCGTCGGGCCGAAAGAAGGGAGAAAGGTCGGTCGCGGACAGGGTTAGAATGCTGAAGGCAATCAGTACACAGGCGATCGTCAACAGGCGTTTCATGGGCGTTACTATAACGCAAATAGCCGTACCGAACAGAGCCGCCAGCGCAGCGCCTTTTTGCGGAGCGAAAAAGCGCTGCGCTGGCGGCTCTGTTCAGTGCGGCCTGCCTCACGGCTTCCAGTGCAGCAGGCGTGAGGAGTTTGCAAGGATGCCGAGGTCCGGCAGTGACTGGGCTGCGGCGGCGAGGATCGGGGGGAGCAGCCCGAAGGCCGCTAAGAGGATTCCAACCAGGTTGTAGGCGGCCGTAAACAGGAGATTGGTGCGAACCACCCTCGTGGTTCTACGCGCCAGTCGAAAGGCTGCCGGGACCAAGAGCCAGTTCTCGGTCATCAGAGCAAGATCGGCGGCCTCAAGGGCGATCTCCGATCCGGCTACGCCCATTGCGATCCCCACGTCTGCCCGCTTCAATGCCGGCGCGTCGTTCACGCCGTCGCCCACCATGGCGACGATCCGCCCTTTCGCCTGGTGCTCCTCAACGATGCGGATCTTGTCTTCAGGCAACAGGTTGGCCTGAAAGTCTATGAAGAGAGCGCCGGCGACATGGCTCGCGCTCCCCGCATTGTCGCCGGTCAGAAGCTCTACCCGCTCGATTCCCAGTTGGCGCAACTGATCGATGGCGGGCGAAATTTCGGGCCGGAGTGCATCCTCGGCCGCCATGACGCCGGCCGGCTGCCCGTCGACCGATACAAACATCAGGCTCGCTCCCCGGTTCTCGAGCTCGGTGACAACGGCTTCGAGGTTTGGAGGAAGAGTGTCAGGCAGGCTTGTTCGTTTGCCCACGATGACCGTCCGGCCTTTTATCACAGCTTGAACTCCCGCTCCCGGCAGGGCTCTGAAGTCCCGGGGTTCTTCAAGCCGCTCCCCTTTTTCAAACGCCGCTCGCCGCACGGCTTCCGCCAGCGGGTGTTCGGAATATCTTTCCGCGCTCGCCGCCAGGCCGAGGAGAACTTTCTCGTCGAAAGGGGGAAGAGTCACGACCTGCGTGATTCGGGGGCGGCCGAATGTGAGAGTGCCGGTCTTGTCGAGCAGGACCGTATCCACTGCGGCCAGGACTTCGAGGGTCCGGCCGCCCTTCAGCAGCAGGCCCCGCCTGGCGGCTGCGCCTACCGAGGCCAGTACGGCTATAGGCGTTGCCAGGGCGACGGAGCACGAGCAGGCGACAACCAGGACGGCGACAGTCGCCATCGGGTCGCGGCGCAAGAGGAAGGTCAGTGCCGCAGCCCCACCAACCACGGGCAGGAAGTAGGCGGTGAACCTGTCGGCGAACCGCTGGACTCGGGCCGGGCGAGATTCCGCCTGTTCTACGATCGTGACAACCTGTCCAAACGTCGTGTCCCGGCCGATTCGTTCGGCAGCGACGCGGATCGCTCCGCCCTGGGCGAGAGTTGCAGCAAAAACCCGGGAGCCTGGGCCCACCTCCACCGGAAGCCCCTCGCCCGTAATCAGGGACTGATCGATGGTCGAAAAACCGGAAATTACTTGTCCGTCGACTGGAATCTTCTCACCAGGCCGGACCACGACAACGTCGCCTGGGCGAACGTCCTGAACGGGAATGTCAACTTCTTCGCCGCCTCGCTCGATCCGGGCCTGCTGCGGGCTCAAGCCCAAAAGGTCCTTGAGCGCGCCGCGCGTGCGATCGGCAGTAAACCTCTCGGAGAAGGCGCCCAGCCGCATGAAGAAAACAACGACCGCGGCCGTGGCCCATTCGCCAACCACCAGGGCCGCGAGTACGCCGAGCGTCATCAAGGTGTGAGAAATAACACGTTGATCGAGAGTCGCGTAAAAGACCTCCCGGAAGACGGGGTAACCGGCCGTGACAATGACGAGTAAGGAAGCCCACCAGGGTACGCGCGAGACGGCCGCCTCAAGCAGGCCGAACCATTCGCCCAGCACGATGACGAAGAGGACAGCCCCGCAGACCAGGCCGAAAACAGTCAGAGCTCGGGTGGCGCCGGCCGATGTCTGCTCGTCTGCCCGCGGTTCAGGCGTTACGGCGACATAGCCGGCCCGCGACACCGCCGCACGTATTCCTTCGTAATCGGCCCGTTGAGGGTCGAGTCGGACCAGTGCCTTTTCGGATGCCAGGAACACTTCGACCGACTCGACACCGGGCACCTTCTCAATTGCTTTGCGGACATGCCGGGTGCATTCCGCACAGTCCATGCCCTGAATCGGGATTTCAACTATCCGGCAGGATTGGGCCATGAGACTTATTATTGCAGAGACGGTTGGGTTGAGGGGGGACGGTGGCCGGAGGAAAAGACCTCAAAGACCTCAAAGACCTCAAGGACCTCAAAGACTCCTCGTCCTTGAGGTCCTTGAGGTCTTTTCCTCCAACCACCGACCCCTCATAAAAGCCCCGTGCATCATCCGACTTCTCACGCTTCTTCCTGCTTCTCCCCTTTTTCCTTGC
>RPQK01000104.1 GCA_003819755.1 Acidobacteriota bacterium
CCGCTTCGCAGCGGCAGTTGTCCTCTTAGGCTTACGCTGTCCGTCCCCGGTTTTCGATACCACTGCACGGAGCTGCGTCCCCTTCGGACCGTTCTGGTCTTGTTGTTCACGTCAAGGAGCGATTCGGACGGGTAGACCGAAGCGCTGGCCGGCTGCCCGACCCGGCGGTTCGGCCGCAAGCTCAGGGTTACCAGGTTGTTGTTGAAAGAAAGCGCCGAGATCGGGGCCCCGTAATCACGGGTCAGATCCGAGGCCGTCCACCCCTCCCCGTAAGGGGCAAAGGTGAAGTAGGAGTCATCTCCAATGATGTCTCCCTCGATCTCGGTAATGCCATATTCCCGAACCTTTTGGGCCATGGTATCGAAGTGAGCGAAGTGATTCGGCAGGTTCTGAATATTGCCGCTCAAGTCCGGGTCACCCTGACCGAAAATGACCAGGTTTCCGGTAAGCCGGTTGCCGGGTCCACGGCTGCCTTCGTAAGCCACCTGGGTTTTGAAGCGATAGTTCGGGCCCAGGCGGTCGAGGGCGGTCGACGTGGTGAACAGCTTCGCGTTGCTGGCCGGCGGAAACAGCTTGTCACTGTTGTAAACAAAAACCGGGGAATCGTCTTCGAGCGAGCGAATGTCCACTCCCCACTCCGCGCGCCGGTACAGAGGCTTCTTGACGATCGCGGTGATCTTGCGCCCGACTTCGGCATAACGACCGGCCGGATCGAACGCCGGGGGCTCTTCGGGCTTAGCTTCCACCGCGGAGGGCTCTACTGGAGCCGGAACACGCGGTAATTCGTACCCTGACCCGTTATCGACGAATCCAGCTTCGACAGGAACAGGTAGACGACTCTCCTCGTCTACTCCTCGAGCCGTAGAGCTGACAAACGTCGCGGGCCAGATGAGAGCGAGGGCTATTATGACAATACAAAGGCTAAGGAGAAAATGAGCGTATCTGTTCTTCATCACTGCTTTTTTTTAATGCAAAAAAATTCCTCCATTATTTTAGTTTTTTTTGCGCCGATTACAACCCAAGCTTGTTAACAAAAGCAGAAAATCCGAAGCGGAGGCTCGCCTCCCCGACTTGATTCCGGCCTGACGCTCCTTCACAATTGAGGGTGTTCCCTGCGTGGTTCAGGGCGCCGTCTTTGCCTTTACAAAACATATAAGCATGACTTCCGGTGGGAGTTCAACCAATCGGGTGAGTACGACCTGAAGTTAAACTCTCATCAACGCCTGACGTCGATTCAGACGTTGAATAAGTCGTAAAGTTTCGAGGCATTCCTAAATAGAACGGGTGAAAAACGATGAGTGTGATTGTCGAGCCGGAAAAAGAGGAACAGCAAGCGGCAGAGGAAGAGGAATTGCCGGCAGCCGCGGGCCAAGAAACAGAGCAGAGCTCCGAAGAGGAGGCTATCGAGACCAGGGAGTGGCTTGATTCGCTGGACTATGTTCTCGAGAGCCAAGGCCCGGAGCGCGTGCGCAAACTGCTGGAGCAGCTCCAGATTCATGCGAGACGGCACGACGTCGACATCCCTTTTACGGCTAATACCCCTTATATCAACACCATACCGGTTGACAAGCAGCCTCCGTATCCGGGCAGCCGTGAGATCGAGCGGAGGATCAAGAGCCTGGCCCGGTGGAATGCCATGGCCATGGTGGTAAGAGCCAACCGGCTGGAAAGTGGGATCGGGGGGCACATTTCGACCTATGCCTCGGCCGCCACCCTTTACGAAGTAGGCTTCAATCATTTCTTCCGGGGGCGGACAGACGGTCATCCGGGCGACATGGTCTATTTCCAGGGCCATGCCTCTCCGGGCATCTACGCCCGAGCCTTCTTGGAAGGCCGGCTCTCGGTCGAGCAGCTGGCCAATTTCCGGCGCGAGACGGCACCGGGCGGCGGCTTGTCATCCTACCCGCACCCCTGGCTCATGCCGGACTTCTGGCAGTTCCCGACCGTCTCGATGGGTCTCGGGCCGATCATGTCCATATACCAGGCGCGATTCAACCGATACCTCGAGGACAGGGGCCTCAGAGATCGATCGGATGCGAAGGTGTGGGCTTTCGTCGGCGACGGGGAGACGGACGAACCGGAGACTCTCGGCGCTATCACTCTGGCCTCTCGAGAACAGCTAGACAACCTGATCTTCGTAATCAACTGCAACCTGCAGCGACTAGACGGCCCGGTGCGGGGGAACGGCAACATCATCCAGGAATTGGAGGCCGTTTTCCGGGGGGCCGGCTGGAACGTCATCAAAGTCGTCTGGGGGAGCGCCTGGGATCCGCTACTTGCCAAAGATCGTGATGGAATTCTGGTCAAACGGATGGGTGAGATCGTCGATGGGCAGTATCAGAAATACACGGTCGAAAGCGGGGCGTATCTTCGTGATCACTTTTTTGGCGTCGACCCTCAGTTGCGGGAAATGGTCGAGCATTTGTCCGACGAGCAGTTGGAGAAGTTGAACCGCGGCGGACATGACCCCGAGAAGGTCTACGCGGCGTTCAAAGCCGCTTTTGAACATCAGGGCTCCCCGACCGTGATTCTTGCCAAGACGATCAAAGGCTACGGACTCGGCGAGGCGGGCGAGGGCAAGAACGTTACGCACCAACAGAAGAAACTCAACGAGGAGGAGCTGCGCGAGTTTCGCTCCCGTTTTGGAATCCCCATCTCCGATGAAGAAGTCGCAGAGGCGCCTTTTTACAGGCCCCCGGACGAAAGCGTCGAGATCCGGTATATGCAGGAACGGCGGGAGAAACTGGGGGGCTACCTTCCGAAGCGTCAGCCGAAGGTCACCAAGGTGAAAATCCCGTCCGAAAAGCTCTTCGAGGAGTTCTACCAAGGTACGGAAGGGCGGGAAGTCTCGACGACCATGGCCTACGTCCGGCTGCTTTCGAAGCTGCTGCGCGATCGGGATATCGGTAAGCTCATAGTCCCGATCATCCCCGACGAGGCCCGAACCTTCGGGATGGAGAGCCTGTTCCGCGAACGCGGGATCTATTCTCACGTCGGGCAGCTTTACGCTCCCGTCGATGCGGAGACGCTGCTCTACTACAAGGAAGCGAAGGACGGCCAGATCCTGGAGGAGGGAATTACCGAGGCTGGCGGAACGTCCTCCTTTATTGCCGCGGGCACGGCCTACTCCTCCCTTGGCGTCACGACGATCCCGTTCTTCACCTACTATTCGATGTTCGGTTTCCAGCGGGTGGGCGATTTGATTTGGGCTGCGGGGGATATGAGGTGCCGGGGTTTTCTGGTCGGTGGCACTGCCGGCCGGACTACGCTCGCCGGCGAGGGTCTGCAGCACCAGGACGGGCACAGCCACCTTCTGGCCTACCCGTACCCGGCAGTCCGAGCCTACGATCCCGCTTTTGCTTATGAGCTGGCGGTCATCATCGAAGACGGGTTGAGACGCATGTATGAGAAGGACGAAAGCGTCTTCTATTACATCACCGTGATGAACGAAAACTATGCCCAGCCGGCCATGCCGGAGGGTGTGAAGGAAGGGATTCTCCGGGGACTGTACAAATTTCGATCCTCGCAGCTTGAGAAGCCTAAGGCGCGCGCTCAGCTGTTCGGGAGCGGCGCGATTCTCAATGAGGTGATTAAAGCCGGTTCTGAACTAGAGGAGAAGTACCAGGTGGGCTGCGACATCTGGAGCATTACGAGCTACAAAGAGCTCATGAGGGACGGCCTCGAGGTTGACCGCTGGAATACGCTGCACCCCAGTGAGAAACCCAAAATCCCCTATGTGACGCAGTGTTTGGACAATTCTGAAGGCGTGTTCATCGCCGCTTCAGACTATGTGAAGACACTCCCCTATTCGATAAGCCGCTGGTTCCCCGGGCCCCTGGTCGCACTCGGAACTGACGGCTTCGGCCGTAGCGATTCGAGGGCTGCTCTGCGCGATTTCTTCGAGGTCGATTGGCGGCATGTGCTTTTTGCGACAATCTCCGCTTTGGTAACGGAGAAACAACTGCCGGCCCAGACCGCCAAAGAGGCGGCCCGGGAGCTGGAAATAGATGTGGAGAAAACGAATCCGGTTCTGAAATGACCTCGAGCAGCCGGGAATTATCCACGAATTACACGAATTACACGAATAGGAGAATTCGTGTAATTCGTGTAATTCGTGGATAATTTCCAGCTGCGTAACTCGCACACTAACTCCTATGGCCACTGAACTCAAGCTTCCTAATCTTGGAGAAAACGTTCATTCAGGCAATGTCGTCCGATTGCTGGTCGCCGAAGGCGACGTGATCGCCGAGCAGCAGCCGATATTGGAGATCGAGACCGACAAGGCCGCCATCGAAGTGCCGTCCCCGACCGCCGGGAAGGTCGCCAAGATCCTCGTCAAAGAGGGGCAGACGGTCAACGTGGGTGATCCGGTGATCAGCGTGGAGGCGGAAGGCGGCGGAAAGACCGAAGCGGCGAAGGAGCCGCCTAAAACAGCTTCCGGTCCTGCGGTCAAACCTCCTCCAGCCAAAGCTGAGAAACCGGCCGCGAAGCCGGAGGCCCAGGAAGAGACCGAACCGCGAAAAGAAACTCCCGAGCAGGAAAGGCGAGACCGGGTCATGCCCGCCGAACGCCCGGCCGCGCCGCCATCTTCGGTCCAGGGGAATGGGAAGAGAGTTCTTGTTCCAGCGGCCCCGTCGGTTCGGCGCTTCGCCAGGGAAATTGGAGTTGACATCGGCGCAGTAGCGGGCACGGGACCTTCGGGACGCATCTCGGTAGGGGACGTTAAAGCGGCGGCACGCAGCGGCAAGGCCGCCGGGCCGCAGCCTGCGGCTGCTCCGTCGGCTCCCATCGCCGCCCCGCCGTTGCCCGATCTCTCGCGCTGGGGCGAGATCCACCGTGAACAATTTACCAGCGTACGCCGCGCTACCGCCCGTCAGATGACGACCGCATGGTCAACGATTCCCCACGTGACGCAGTTCGACAAGGCCGACATTACCGAGCTCGAGGTGGTCCGCAAACAGTACTCGGCGAAGGTCGAAAAGGCCGGCGGGAAGCTGACGGTCACAGCGGTCCTCTTGAAGGTCGTCGCATCTGCGCTGAAAGTCTTCCCCAAATTCAACGCGAGTCTCGACATGGAGAAGGGGGAAATCGTCTTCAAGCACTACTTCCACGTGGGTGTTGCCGTTGACACACCAAAAGGTTTGCTGGTTCCGGTGATCCGGGATGTCGACCAGAAGAATGTCGTTCAACTTTCGGCGGAGCTCGCTTCTATCTCCGATAAGACTCGTAACGGGAAACTGACGCTGGAAGAGATGCAGGGAGGCAGCTTCACGGTCAGCAACCTGGGCGGCATTGGAGGGACCGGTTTCGCGCCAATTGTGAATCTGCCGGAGGTCGCGATCCTCGGAGTAGCCCGGGCGTCCCTGGAGCCGGTGTTCCGGGAGGGAAGCTTTCAACCTCGGATGATGCTTCCACTCTCGCTTTCCTATGATCACCGGCTGATCGACGGAGCCGACGGAGCCCGATTCCTGCGCTGGGTATGCGAGGCGCTGGAAGAACCCTTCCTGTTGATGCTTGAAGGCTGAATTGAAGCAGCTGACAGCTGACGGCTGACGGCTGACAAAATGGGTGCAGGGGTTTTTGTTAGCTGTCAGCCGTCAGCCGTCAGCTGCTTCTGCGTTTTTCCGCGGGGCTATCTTACTACTCTGAACATCCGGCTCCAGCGGGTACGAGTGAAGAAGTAGATCACTCGCTCGGCGTAGAGTTTCAGGACCTCGGGTGTTGAGGTTCGGAGATAGGCGTCTCTTTCATCTTCATACGACCAGAAGACGATCAGGGGCCGCCCCACTATGTGGTCCCGTGGAAGCAGCCCGAAGTACCGGCTGTCCGCACTATCGTCCCGATTATCCCCCATCATGAAATAGTGCCCGGGCGGTATCGTCACTGGAGAAAGATTATCGCGCTGGCCCTCACCTATATAGAAATGGGAGGGATCGGCCGGATAAACGTTGGGGTCCGAGTGAACCTTGTAGGGCTCATCCAGTTGCTGGCCGTTGATGTAGACGTTCTTGGAACGAATCTCCACTGTGTCACCCGGGAGACCGATCGCCCGCTTGACGTACAGCACCTCGGGTTGCTTCGGGAACTTGAAGACGATGATGTCGCCCCGGCGGATCTCATGTTCCGGGGTCCCGGGAACCGGCGGGAGGAAACTGTTACGGACCGTGAACTTGTCGATGAGCAGCCGGTCGCCGACCATGATCGTCGGCTCCATCGAGGGAGTCGGAACGGTCATGGGGTGCACAACGTAGGTTGTCACGAACAGGGCAAAAATAGTCATGACGACGGTTGTGACGTAGTATTCACGAAGCGTGCTGTGCTGCTGACCCTCTTTCTGCTTGTCGTCCTTAGCTTTCTTTGTTTCGGCCATTTGCTGCCCTTAAGAAATTTGTATTATAGCATCCAACTTGGTTGACGATTGAGGACTGACGATTGACAATCTAGGAGGAAAAGGACAACGGAGGCAGCAATGAAGAAAGAAGACGGCAAATCGTCAATCGTTAATCGCCAATCGTCGATCCCCTTGACGAGACGGCAGTTTGCCACACGGGCCGGGGCGGGTATCCTGACCGTATCGGTGCTCGACTCTCATATCGTCCGGTCCTACGCAGCCAACTCAAGGGTGAAGATCGGGATCATCGGCTGCGGCGGACGCGGCACCTGGATCGCGAAGTTCTTCGCGAAGCACGGAGGGTACGACGTAGTGGCCGGGGCCGACTATTTCCGGGACCGGGTCGACGACTTCGGCACTCAGCTGCAGGTTCCGGAGGCTCGAAGATATACGGGGCTGGCCGGCTACAAGCGTCTGCTGGAGAGCGATGTGGAAGCGGTCGCGATCGAGAGTCCGCCTTACTTTCACCCCGACCAGGCGGCTGCTGCGGTAGCTGCCGGCAAACACGTCTATCTCGCCAAACCAATAGCCGTCGACGTCCCCGGCTGCCAGCTCGTAGGCAAGAGCAGCCAGCAGGCCACCGGGAAGAAGCTGGTCTTTCTGGTCGACTTCCAGACCCGCGCCAACGCCTTCTACCAGGAGGCGATCAAGCGTGTTCACGAGGGGGCGCTGGGCGAGATGGCTTTTGGCGAATCGACCTACCATGCCGACAACCCCTTCGAGGAGAAGTACAAGTACCTGGAGGCGGATGCGGCCAACCCGGAGAACCGGCTGCGCGCCTGGGGCCTGGATCGTGTTCTGTCCGGCGACATTATCACGGAGCAGAACATCCACACACTCGACGTCCAGAACTGGATCATGAAGCAGCCGCCGGTGTCAGCATTGGGTACCGGGGGACTGAAAGGGCGCCGTAAACTGGGCACCTGCTGGGATCACTTCACGATTCTCTTTACCTATCCGGATAATCTCGGAATCACCTTCAGCTCCAGGCAGTTCAAAGGCCATGGAACGCGGCCCGAAGGGATTCGCAACCGGCTGTTCGGTTCGAAAGGCGTGCTCGAGACAGAATACGGCGGGCAGGTCCTCATACGAGGCGACAATTTCTACCGGGGTGGTGACACCAACCGGATCTACGACGAAGGCGCGATCAACAACATCGCGACTTTTCACCAGAACATCTCGAGCGCCAACTATCAGAATGCCACCACCGAGCCAAGCGTACAGAGCAACCTGATAACCGTTCTCGGCCGGACGGCGGCGTACGAGAGGCGCGTGGTGACCTGGAACGAAATGATGAAAAAAGCGGAACCCCTGGACCCGCGGCTGAAGGGGTTGTCGGACTAGACGGCCAGGTCAGGGCAACAGAAAGGACAGAAAGGACAGAAGGGACAGAAGGGACACAAGGGACTTAGCCTAAAGTCCCTTGTGTCTCTTCTGTCCCTTCTGTCCCTTGTGTCCCTTGTGTCCCTTCTGTCCCTGGCTCGGGATCGGCAACCTCGGCCATCAATTCCGGCTGCCTCTCTGGCTCTCCGCTGATTTTCTCCACCTTCGGCCTTCGCAGAACATACAACTGCATTTCCGCTCCTACCAGCCCCAACTGCAGCGCCGAGCGCGCCACGGTCACGGCCTGCTGGACGGCGATCAGCGCCAGGATTAGAAGCCAGCTGGTTGTGGGCAGAACGCCACGTATCATCCAATAAGCGAGGTAAACCAGGCCGCCAGCGGCGGCGAAGAAGATGAGGAGGGCAAAGGTTCGCAGGAAGTTACGGAAGACGAAGGCCAGCGAGCGAAGCACGGCTTTGATTATGCTGCTCAGCCCGTCGGCCACAGTCGCAATACGGGCGTAATGAAGGACGAGCAGGAACACGGAACCGACGAGGATACTGAGAACTGTCTGAAATAAACCGAGGATCAGTGGTGTAACCTCCGAGCTGCTTTCGGAAACCTTCGCCACGATCGCGCCCATCAGCAGGTTTAGGCCTGACAGGACGACCATCGCACAGGTACCGACGCCGACGAGAAGTCCCAGAAACCTCAGGAAGTACCGGCCGGCCCCCGCAAAGAAGCGTTCCAGCAAAGGCTCCTCGCTGGGGTTCGCAAGAACCGTGAGCACGCCGCCCGACATGAAAGTGCTGACCAGCGAGGCGGCCAGAATCAGCCACACAAAGAGACGGCTGGCAAGCCGCCATAGGGCGGAGAAGTCGTAATAGCCGATCTCGACCAGAAGCCTGAGCGAAAACTGCTCGAGCATCACGTCGGCTTCGCTCGTATCACTGAGCTTGTCGAGCCAACCCAGGAGGGGCAGGGCCAAGGCAAGCGCGAGAATCAGATTGGTGAGCCAGAGCAGCAGCACCACTCTTTTGTTCGCCCTGATGTCATCGAGCCCCTTTTTCAAAGCCTGTGCGGTATGCATAGGTGTCCTCATTACGCCACCAAACCAATAAAAGCCAACATGCCCTGAAGCCAGTAGAGAACGTGCGAGGCCAGCTTGACCGCCGGCCTTGAATCGGAGCTCATTCTCCTGCTGTTGTTGGCCCAGTTCACGTCCAGCTCGATCTGACGGTTCGGGTCTGCTTCGGCTCTCGCCAGGCGGCTCTTGTAGTCAACCGATAGCCTGGTCCAACGGGATTTGCCATCCCAGTGCTTTACAACCTGATGCCCATCCTCAAAGACCAGCAGGACATCGATCGGAAATTGGGCTTCGCCGTTGCGCTGTACGAGGACGTCCGATCGGTAGACCTCGGGTTTTGAGCTCGGACTGTCCTTCGGGCTCTTCTCACCCTTCTTGTCGGGATTCAAAACCTTCTTGCCTTTTTCGTCGAACAGGCCGAGGCGCTTGGGAACGGGGTACGTGGACACTCCCGCGATCTCATAGTCATAAATGCCCGTCCCTTTTAGAGCCTGGTCGAAGAACCAGTTCAAATCCCGGCCGGCGATTTCGTTGGCAACGGCGATGAAATCCTGCGAGGCGGGATGCTTGAAGCGCCACCGTTCGTGGAACGTGCGCATGATCCTCGCCATCGTCCGTTGGCCAAGGTAATTTTCCAGGGTGCGGAGCATCAATTCCGGCTTGGTGTACGAGTAGAAGGAATAGCCGGACTGGTAGGACCAGGCTGGTTGAAGGCTCTTGTCATAGACCCGAGACGGGAAGTTCTGCATGCGAATGGTGTCGAGTTCATTCAGGTCGAGGCCGAGGAACTGGATCATGGTGCCCCGCTTCCCGTAGCCCTTTTCCATCACTCGACCGGTCGAGTAGCTGTTGATGCCCTCGTCGAGCCAGGCTTCCTCGAACTCGTTGTTGCCGACCATGCCGTACCACCACTCGTGCCCGGCCTCGTGGACCGTCACCATCTCGGGAAAACGGATTCGATCAAACGGACGGTACGCGAATAACGCGGTTGTACCGGCGGTGATCAGCGTAGGATATTCCATCCCGCCGCCGCCCTGTCCGACGGGATCGACGACAGTCAACGTCTGGTAGGGGTACCGTCCGTACCACAGGCCGTACCATTTGAGAGCCAGTTTCGCCGCACCTTCGTAACGTGGCAGTTGATCCAGGTGACCGGGCTGCATCACGAAAATCATTTCGACATCGGAGAGAAGCAACTCGTCCACGGGTCGGTCGAGCAACTCGGACGCCTGCCGGTACTCCTGGCCTGTGACGTCGGCACGGCCGGAAAATTTCCTCTTCACGAGGACGTAATCCGGCCCTGCCGTCCAGGCGAAGTCGTGAATGTTGTCCTCTTCGTGAAGATACGTCGACTCCCCTTTGCCGTTGTCTCTCTTGGATCGGAGTCTCCCCGTGGCGCCCAGACGAAAGCTGGAAGGAACCGTCATCTCAACCGAGTAGCGGCCGAAGTCGGCGTAGAACTCCGAGTTTGGATGAAATTGATGGCAGTTCCAGCCGCCTGTCTCTCGCCCGCGCATTCCGGCCGGTTCATACACGCCGAGCTTGGGGAACCACTGCGCCACCATGAATGTTCCTTTGGCATGCCCGGTACGGACCCGCAAATCGGGGAGCTGAGCCCGAAACACAAGACGGACTGTGACTTCGCCTCCCGGCGGAACGGGCTGAGGGAGTCCCACCCTCAACACCGTCTGATCATCCCGATTCCCGTCGTCGGGCTGCTCAAAAGTCATAGCTTTGGTAAGGTCGGTACCGTTCTCCAGGGTCATGGAGACGATATCGACCCAGCCCCAGCTGGAGTCCTTCGCCGAAACGAGGCGCCGACTCTTGTTGAAGGTGCTGCGGGAATTCTTGAAGGCATTCAGGTACAGATGGAACCAGAGGTCGCCCACGGAGTTCTGGGACGGATTACGCCAGGTAATGCGCTCCTGGCCATTGAGCTGTTTGGCCTTCACGTCCAGGCGCACTTTGATTTGATAGTCGACGGCCTTTTCCGCCCGATCCGGCAGCTTGTCGGCGAAGCCAGGCAGGCACGAAGCTGCCAGGACAGCAAGGAAGATGATTTTCGGTTTGATCATACGATACCTTCGTCCCCCGGTACGTTCCTGAAGGCGGGAGCCTTTATTGTGGCCGGACTCTCCAGAGTCCGGCGCGTGGATGATGGCGCGTGCCAATATGTACGCGCCGGACTCGGGAGAGTCCGGCCACAATAAAGGCTTCCCCGCACTATCGTCCGCGGACTTACCACTCCAGCCTCCCCACTGCTTCAACGCCCGACTGATCTTGGCACCGATCTCTTAGTTCCGCAATGGTCAGACCGCTGCGCGGGTCATGAAACTCGGGTGCTATTTCAACCAATGGCACCAGCACAAAGTTACGTTCGCCGAGGTGAGGGTGCGGAACGACCAGGGAGGGCTCCTCGATGATCGCCTGGCCAAAATAAAGAATGTCCAGGTCAATTTCCCGCGGACCTTTCTGTATCCGTCGCGTTCGCCCGAGTTGTCTTTCGATCGCGAGACAGGAATCGAGAAGTTGGCGAGGAGAGAGCCGCGTGCTCACCTCACAGACCAGGTTAAGAAAATGGGGCTGGTCCAGGACGTAGAGCGGGTCAGTCCGGTAGAGCGACGAGCATGTCACGATCTCTATCCCGTGCGCCTCGAGCAGCCGGAGCGCGCGTGACAGTTGTTCTTCCCGGTTTCCCAGATTCGAACCGAGCGAGAGATAGATGGCGGACTCGGCCACCTCGTCAGAAGACATTCGGCGGCCTCCTGATGGTGCCGAAAGCACCGATTCCTTTTAGGAAGAAGGAAAAACGAATCTGTCTCTCCTGCCGTACCCCGAGGTTGAACGATTGCATCTCTACCGAGACACCGCAACAGTCCCAGAAGTAATTGGCGCGGGACAGCGAACTGAGAAACCGCGAGGTGGCCGCATCATAGCTGAACGAGGTCGAAGCGGACAACCCACGCTGCAGGCTCCCGACCGACACCGAGGTCTGGAATTGATTGCTCTCGAAAGTGCCGGGCTCCAGCTTCTGAGTCACGAAGTAGCTGGTTCCCACCGTAAAACCCGGTCGAATCAGGTAACCTGTGAGCGAGAAGTTCCGGTACTGGCCGAAAAGGGGGTCATAGTCCCCCCGGACGTCAAAGCTCGTCCAGCCATCCGGCGAAAACCGGACCTGCGTGATAACCGGGGAGAAACTGCGGCGGATGCCGCCGAAGTGAAATCCCGTCAGAGACGTGAAGGGGGCAAACTGATTGATTCTGTCCGCTTCGAAGCTGCCCGAGAAATCCGGATCGGCGAAATACTTCTGCCCGATCCGAATCGAAAGCCATTCGTGGTTCGTCATCCCCCCGTCGACCTTGCGCTTGACGAAAAAGCGGTTGAACAGGTTGTATTCCACTTCGTTGGTGTTTACGACCGTGTCATTTTCATCGAACCGGATGATCTGATCGAATTCATCGACACCATGTAAATAGCGATAGCGCATGGTCGGTTCTATCGTATGTTTCCAGCCCGAGCCGGACTTGCTCCGGTAAACCTTGGAGAGCCCCCATCCTTCCAGGTTCACGGCCATCTCCACGTAGTTTCGATGGAGGCCATCGCGGCTGACCGAAAGGCCTCCCGACTCAGTTGGAACCAGGCTGTCCGTGTAGAAGGTCTCCCTGACGCCGAGCAAGGGTGTCGCGCGCAAGCCCTGAAACAGGGGAATCGAGACATAAGCCCGAGGAAAGACGTCCATCCTCTGCGTCGTTCCGGTATCGGCCACCAAAGGGTCCGTCCGGCTCAGACCACGAGCCGACGCGTCCAGATCCAGGTATAAAGAACGGCCGAAAAGCTGCCTCCCGGTTGTGCGAAAGATCAGAGATGGAGTGCTGCGGATGATGATGTTCCGAACGGGGAAAACAGTCTCATCGCGGGAGACCAGGACATTGGCGGAGCCGATTGGGAAGTTCTTGGTCAGGAAGATCCGGGAGTTCTCCGTAGGGCGAGTGGCGGTGTAAAAGTCTTCCGAAAAGACCTGGCGAAACAAGAAGTTGGAGACCAGGTTGAAGTCAGCCACCGCTCGATAACCGTTGCCGAAGTTGGTTTCGCCCAGTCCGTTGAAACTTGCCCCGCCTTGGTCCTTTCTGTCATTGATCATGAAACCGTCAAGATCGAGGGTCGAAGCCGCGTTTGGTCGTGTTCGAAAAGTGACACCGTGCCCGAAGCCGCGCTGGGAGTAGTAAGTCTCGCTGATCGTCAGGTCAGCGCTTCGACCGAGAACCAGGTAGAAAGACTCGCTGATTCTCCTCCCCTTGTTGCTCGAGTTGCCGGTCGTCGGGAGAAGGAATCCGCTCGACCTCTCTTTCTTGTCGGTGGGAAACAGCATGAATGGGAGATAAAATACCGGTAAGTTCTTGATTCTGAAGAGAGTGTGCGTGAACCTGGCGTTCCCCCCGAGCGGAATCTTGGCATCCTTGATGGTGAAACTCCACTTGGGCACGTCTTCGCCGCAGGCGGTCAGAAACCCGTCTTTGGCCCGATAGGTCGCCGGACCCGTCTTGATCAGTACTCGGGCTTTGACGAAAAGCTCCTGATCGGTGAAGCCGTCGGCATCGTAAATTGTTCCCGTATCGGTCTTCAAGTCCAGCTCGGCCCGGCTTCCTTGCAACCACTGGACCCCTCGTTTCAGGTCAATCGGTCCTTCGGCGTTGGCCTTCTCGGTCGCCGGCTCGTAGGTTAGTTTGCGGGCTTTGAGGACACTGTCCTCGAAGGTAACGATGACGTCGCCTTCGGCGGTCCATCGGTCGCCTGCTTCCCGGGTGACTTTGTCCGCTGTTATTTTTATGGTTCCGCCGTGATAGGGCATCTCGACCGTCACGCGGTCCTGCGCGCGCACAAAACCACCGAGAAGCAGCAGCGCGAAAGCGAGCCAGACCGAGCGACACATCCCCTAAAGATACCCGCGCAGGTGCAAGGCCCGCAAGCGGGGCGAAGGGGCGGAGGGGCAAAGGGGCAAAGGGGCGGAGGGGCAAAGGGGCAAAGGGGCAAAGGGGCAAAGGGGCAAAGGGGCAAAGGGGC
>RPQK01000105.1 GCA_003819755.1 Acidobacteriota bacterium
CGATGGTGTTGTACATTCCGCCACCGTTGTAGGTCGCAGAGTTGCCGCTGAAGGTGACACCGGTCAAGGTCGGGCTGGCGCTGGAGGAGTTGTACATCCCGCCGCCGTGTTGGAGGGAAGAGTTGCCGTTAAAGGCGACGTTCGTCAAGGTCGGGTTGCTGCTGGTGGAGTTCCACATCCCGCCGCCACCCCACGAAGCCAAGTTGTTGTTGAAGGTGACGTTGGTCAGGGTCGGGCTGCTGGACGAGTTGCGGAGCCCCCCGCCGTATTCGCTGGAGTTGCCGGTGAAGGTGACGTTCATGAGCGTCGGGTTGCTGAAATCGTTGTACATCCCGCCGCCGGCCCACACAGCCGAGTTGCCGCTGAAGGTAACGCTGGTCAGCGCGGGGTTGCTGCCCGAGAAGTTGCACATCCCACCGCCGAACCATTGGGCGTTGTTGCCGCTAAACGTGACGTTGGCCAGCGTCGGGCTGCTCGAGGAGTTGTACATCCCGCCGCCTCTGTCGTCCGGGTAAAGGACCTCGTTCGCATTGCCGCCGGAGATGGTGACGCCGTCCAGCGTGGCGCCGTTCGCGCCGGTCACCACGTGGTAACTGTTCTCGCCATTGTTGGTAAAACCGGCGTCATCGCCGTTCAGGTCGCCGCTGAGAATGACGACATTGGTTGTCGGGTTGCGCTGGTTGCGCGTCGATTCCGTTCCGTTAAAGCCGCCGTAGACCGCCACGCCGTTCTTGAGCTGGAAGGTGCCTTTTCGCGGGTCGGGGTCAGTCGTGGTCGGCTTGTAGGCGCCGGCGCGGACCCAAATCTCCTGCCCGGCCGCCGAGCTGGCCAGCGCATAACTCAGTTCACACACGTTCTCCCAGTTCTCGCAGTAACCGCTCGTGGCTCCGCCGGGTCGGGCATACATAATCGACGCCAGGTTGACCGTTTGGGTATAGGGGGCGGAGGTACCCGACCTGAAACTCGTATCGCCGCTATATGCGGCCGTGATCTGATGCGTGCCAAGGGCGAGGGCGGACGTGTTCACGGATGCCTGTCCGCTCGACAGGGTGACCTCCGGGCCGAGCGGCGTGCCATCGGCGTGGAATTGCACCGTGCCGGTCGGCGTGGGACCACTCGCGGATGTCACGGTCGCGGCAAACGTCACCGGCTGTCCCTGACCGGATGGATTCGGCGAAGAGGTGAGAGCTACGTTCAGGTCCCAGAGATTCATCAGGTGGTACTGAGCATCCGAGGCGCCACTCGCGCTCGCCGTTACGACGTACCAACTAGCGATGCCGTTTGCGGTCGCGGTCACACTGGCGCCGCCGCCGGCGCCAATCGTCGCCGGGCTCCCGGTGATCGCCGCGCTCGGACCGCTGCCGGGCGGGGTAAAGGTGACCTTGCCGCCGATCACCGGCTCGCTTGCATTGTTCGCCGTGACCGTCAAACCGAGGGGTTGGGCGAAGGCGGTATTGATGTCTGTCTGTTGACTGTTGCCGGTGAGACTGCCCAGGGTAAACCCCTGCGACTCGAACGCGCCAAGGTCACATGGGCCCACCTGACTTAAACCGCGCTGGTCATGACCGAGCGTGCAGTAGGCGGCATTGCCGAGGTTGATGGCGGACGACCCAGGCAGGAGCGGGATCGTCTGGGTGCTGCCGCCATAGTTGCCGAGCGAACCGAGCAGTGGATCAGCGCTCGTGACACGCGTGCAAATCGTATCGGGTGGACATCCGCCCTGCACCACACTGTCCGTGATGGCGGTGATGGCCACGGGCAGTTCGCCGACGGTGTACACCTCGGCCTCCCCGCCGGTATCACCCCACAGGATACTGTTCCATATATGCGGGTAGCTGTGGTAGTTGAACATCGCGCGGCCGTAGCCGGTCACGGTGTTGCCGTTGAAAGTCACGTTCCTCAGCAACGCGTTGCTGCCCTCGTTGTTGAGCATCGCGCCACCCGAACCGGCGGTGTTGCCGCTGAAGGTCACGTTGGTCAGTATCGGGCTGCTGTGGGTGTTGTCCATCCCGCCGCCCAGAACGGCCGAGTTGCCGTTGAACGTGACATTGGTCAGCCGTGCGCACTGGCTGACGTGGCGGACGTTGTAGCTTGACATCCCGCCGCCGCAGCTGCTCGCGGAGTTGCCGGTGAAGGTCACGTCAGTCAGTGTCGGGCTGGTGTATTCGGCGTTGAACATCCCGCCGCCCCAGTCCGCGGAGTTGCCGGTGACGGTGACGTTACTCAGTGTCGGGCTGCTGTCCGAGTCGACGTAGATCCCGCCGCCGTGGTAGGTGGCGTGGTTGCCGGTGAAGGTGACGTTAGTCAGTGTTGTCGAGTTGCTGTGTGGGTTGAGTCGCATCCCGCCGCCGAAGTCCGCGTAACCGTTCGCGACGGTGATGTTTCGCAGGTTGAATGTCAGAGGTAATGTGGAGCTCCCGGTAATCCAGAACACGCGCACCTTACCACCGCCGCTGATGGTGACGCTCTGTCCCGCGCCATCTATCATGGTGTGGTTCTGAATGACAAGCTGGTTCGCCAGCGTAATCGTGCCGCTGCACGAAAAGGTGACCGTGCCCCCGTCAAAGAGCGCGGCGCGGAGATGCGCTTCGTCGCACACGCTGACGACGCCCCCCGCGTACACCTGTGGCGCAGGCGCGAGGAGAAAGACAAAGGCGAGGAGCACGAACGCGAGCAGGCGGAAGAGGATTTTGTGGTGCATGGCAGACTCTGTAAACAGGGCTTGGGTCAATGATGCGCAGCAAGTCGTCCGTGCTCACGCCCCCAATGGACGACTGGAGAGCACAAACGCCAAGTCGCCGTTAAGATCCAAGCCAGAGTCCGCTAAGTGGCACCGATGCCGGAGAGAACCAAGAGAATTTCGACAGGGCGCGCCCGTAAGTTTTTTTCGTCATCATGGATTGGCCGGTTGGGAAGATAAACCCACTCGCGGGAGATCGCAATGTCTTTAAGATTCTAAAAGGTATGTCTCAGTCTTGGTTTGCACGGGGACGCGAAAGGGCGGCCACCAGTCTAACGGAGCCGGGAGCGGCCAGCGCCGAAGGCGCAAGCGACCGGTCATTGACATCGACACGCTCGGCATGACCGGTCACTTGCGCCTTCGGCGCTGGCCACTCCCGGCTCTGTGACTGGTCGCCGCTACTTCGCGTCTTCCTGCAAACCAAAACTGAGACCTTTAAAGCACATGAAGGGGGAGGCTTAATCGGGTAAGTTGTTGATTGTATGACTGGTGCGAAAGGGGGGACTCGAACCCCCACGGGTTTCCCCAATAGATCCTAAGTCTATCGCGTCTGCCAGTTCCGCCACTTTCGCGAAGGCTGCCCCAATTCTAAGACAAAACAGCTGCGGAGCGGAATAGTGCCCGCCAAGAGTGCCAAGAGGCGACTGAACATCGGTAGGCTCGCCGAAGCCTCCCCCAATGTCAACTACTTTACAAAGCGGGTTAACAGATTAACGTCGGCGATAAACTGATCGTAGAGGGCCGGGTATTATGAAAACAGGACAACGCGCACCGACGCAGGTCTTGGGAGCGCCGCCCCCCACCGGCGTTCCCCAGCCCTGACTTGTGAAAGAGGAAATGGCACACCGACTTGTTGCCTCGCTCATCATCGGGATTCTGCTGACCTTCAGTTCAGCGCCGCTCATTTCGGTGCCTGCTGCCCACGAAAGCTGCAAGTGCGGGTGCAACGACAACGGTGGTGTTTGCCACTGTTGTTGCGCGCCTAAGACCCCCGACCCGGACTTAGACCGAGTCCGGGCATTTGTTTATGAAAAGGCGCACAAGTGCCCGTGCACGGCGGCGAGCTTATCCCTCCTTGCCCTGAAGGTCCACGCGGTCTTGAAAGACCGCGTGGACGTAACCGGGCCAATTGCCTGCCGGCTGGCCCCCCCGGGCTCGGACAGTCGTTTCGTGAACTGCCTCTGGGCGCCGCAACATCAACGCGCCCCTCCTGTCACTCCCTTCGCGTGATTTGAATCTCCAGAGGTTCGCCCTCGACAGGTGTCTCTCCGAGGAATGCCGCGGCCGGGCAACCAGTTCTAATCGGCACTCCGGATGCCCCCTGATTTCGACGGCACACCGGCGACGCCCGCCCACTCCGGGCATCACGGGCGCGTTGCCGAGTGACTCGAAACCGGAACCAGGCAGCGTAACCTCTGCAACCTTACGGCCTTATTCGTGAAGGGAAATCCCCATGAAGATTCGAGTTTTCTTGGCGTGCGTGATCACGCTTGCCGCAATGACCGCGACTCCCGCGGCTCAACCGCTTCGGTCCGCCAAGTTGTCGGGAAAAGTGTCAGACGCGTCGGGCGGTGTCATCACTTCGGCACGAGTTCAAATCATCAGCCTGCAAGACAGGAAAAGCCAGGAGGTCGTGACTGGAGAAGACGGGACTTACAGCGTCACGCTTACCACCGGTATGTATTCGATCAGGACCGAAGCAACCGGGTTTGAGCCATTCGTCCTGGAAAAAGTAGAGGTGAAGGCCAGGCATCTGAACGTCGTCGACGTGGTCCTGACCGTCGAGGCACCCCAGGAAAGGGTCACGGTGACGGCAAGAGCGCCCTCACTCGAAGGCGAGGCGGAGACCAAGACAAACAACCATCAGGAGGTTCTGGAGATACGCGAAGTGCGGGAAAGCGCCGCTCGAGATGTTGGAGAAGCTCTGGGCAAGCTCGATGGAGTCTGGAAGATCAGGAAAGGGGGCATTGCGAACGATATTGTCGTGCGGGGGTTCCAGCAGGACAACATCAACGTGATCATTGATGGGGCGCGGATCTATGGCGCCTGCCCGAACAACATGGATCCTCCGGCCTTCCATGTGGACTTCTCTGAAATCGAGCACGTGAAAGTCACCAAGGGCGTCTTCGATATCCGTCACGAGGGAAGCCTCGGGGGAGTGGTCGACATCGTCAACAAGGGGCCGGCTCCGGGCTTTCGGGCCACACCCGTTGTCTCCGCCGGCTCGTTCGGCTTCCTGAACCTTTCGGGAACCGCCTCGTACGCCCGGGAACGTTTCCACGCGCTGGTCGGGCACTCTTACCGGACTTCCGACCCGTATACCGACGGACGAGGAAAGAGCTTCATCGACTACGCCAACTACCGGCCGGCGGCGAGGGACAAGAGTGCATTTGACGTCGGCACCTCCTGGTTCAATTTTGGCTATGCCACCCGTGAGAGTCAGAAGCTCGAGCTCCGGTACAGCCGGCAACGGGGGGACCTTGTCCTGTACCCGTACCTGGCGATGGACGGCATCTACGACAACGCGGACCGATTGAACGCCGTTTACCGCATCGAGAATATTTCTTCGGTTGTCGAGCGGGTGCGAATGCAGGGCTATTTCACGACGGTGAAGCACTGGATGACGGACGAGTACCGGACCAGTTCGCCCACTCCGACGTCGTTCAGCATGGCCACCTTTGCCGATACAAAAGCTCTCGGCACCCGGATTGATGCTGAACTTCGGAACCTGCTGGTTGGTTTCGAGGGTTATCGAAGAAACTGGAACGCAGTCAACACCATGTATCCCACCGCGATGGCAATGCACCAGCCGATGATCCCCGATGTGGAGTCCTGGGTCGGCGGCCTCTATGGGCAGTACCGGCGCCTGGTGGCCGACCGGCTGATGCTGACAGCCGGAGGGCGATTGGATGCAGCCAGGATGAAAGCCCGCAGCGGCTCCCTGAACCCTGATCTCTACTGGGCGTACAAGGGCACGCGAATCACCGAGCAGGAAAACTTCGACCCTTCGGGCAACGTCTGGCTCTCGTATTCTCTGCCCTTGCACCTCGAGATTTTTGCCGGCGTAGGGCGGTCGGTTCGCTTCCCCGATCCCCAGGAGCGTTTCATCGCGCTGAAACGAAAAGGCAGCGACTGGATTGGCAACCCTGACCTGAACCCCACACGGAACACCGAGGTGGATCTCGGTTTTCAGTACCGGGATCACCGGTTCATGTTGCGGCCAACCCTTTACTACAGCGACCTCTCGAACTTCATCACCGTTCACAACCAGGCGAAGGTCAACCCGGTTGCCGGGATCATGAACACCGGCGCCCGTTCTTACCAGAACGTGGACGCCAAGATATACGGCGGCGAACTGGCTTACAGCGTCGGCATCCTGCCCTCGCTGCTGCTTAACGGCGGGGTGTCGTATACGCGAGGCACCAAGGAAACGAGCCTGGCCACCGGCATTCGAGATGCAGACCTCGCAGAGATGCCCCCGTTACGGGCGCGAACCGCCCTTCGTTACGGAGACTCCTGCTTTTTCGGCGAAGTCGAGCATATCCTCGCGGGTTCCCAGAAGTGGATCGACTCGGACCTGAAGGAAGATCCGACCGCCGGCTACGGGGTCGTCAGCCTGAAGGCCGGGCTGCACACGAAGAAGGTGAAGCTGGCCGGGGGGATCGACAACCTGTTCAACCGGTTCTACTACGAACACTTCTCGTTCCAGCGGGATCCTTTCCGGCTGGGAACCAAGGTGCCGGAACCGGGCAGGAGCATCTACTTCACCATCGCCTTCGGGATTTTTGACTAGAGCCGAAGCTGGCGGCTCAGAGGGTATGGAAAGAGTCAAAATTGCCCGCAACCGCAGGTCCCATCTGGAGATGGGACCTGCGGTTGCGGGCAATTTTGACTCTTTCCATACCCTCTGACGGCTGATAGCCGTCGGCCGTCGATCAGCCACTGCCCGGATTGACTTCGCGCTCCACACCCATTGCCGCTACAATCGATTCGAGGCACCACGCAGGTTCACGCGAGTCGCGCTTTCATCCGAATCCCGGGAGTGAGTGAATGGCACAAGTTCTTTTTGATTTCCATCGCTGGCTGAACGGTCTGATCTGGGGCTGGGCGATGATCATCGTCCTGCTCGGAGTCGGCACTTACCTGACGATCCTCACCCGAGGAGTTCAATTCCGAAAGCTGGGCTTCGCGTTGCGGGAGGTGCTGGGTAAGGTCTTTCAAAAAGGCCACGGGGAAGGAACAGTCTCTCCGTTTCAGGCCGTTGCAACCGCATTGGCTTCAACCGTCGGAGTAGGAAACATAGCGGGAGTCGCCACGGCCATCTTTCTGGGAGGGCCCGGCGCTTTATTCTGGCTGCTGGTGTCCGGCGTCCTCGGCATGTGCACGAAGTTTGTCGAGGTGGCCATCTCTCTTCGCTATCGTGAGCCGGACGAGACCGGGACCATGCGGGGAGGCGCGATGTATGTCCTCTCGAAGGGCCTCGGGATGCCATGGCTGGGCACGATCTTCGCCATTTTGACGGCCGTTGCCGCGTTCGGAATCGGCAACATGGTCCAGGCGAACTCCGTATCGCAGGCGATCAACGCCACCTTCAGCATTCCAACCTGGCTCTCGGGAGTCGTGATCGCTGGTTTGACCGCACTGGTCATCCTGGGCGGGATCAAGCGGATCGCCGAGGTGACACAAATCCTCGTCCCGTTCATGTGCGGTCTTTACCTGCTGGCGGGGCTGTTTGTGCTTGTCACGCACCTTGGTGAAGTTCCTCGCATCGTTTCACTGGTTCTGGGTTCCGCGTTCGCCGGCCATGCAGCTGTCGGAGGGTTCGGCGGTGCGGTGGTGCGAGACACAATTCGCTACGGCGTGGCCAGGGGCTTGTTTTCTAACGAAGCAGGACTGGGAAGCGCACCGATGGCCCACGCGGCCGCTGTGACTGACCACCCGATACGACAGGCCCTCTACGGGATTTTCGAGGTCTTCGTCGATACTATCCTCGTCTGCACAGTTACCGGATTCGTTATTCTCGCCACCAACACCTGGCAAAGTGGTCTGACCGGCGCAGCACTGAGCGCCAAGGCGTTCGAGACGGGGCTGCCGGGCGTGTGGGGAGACACGGTGATCACCATCGCTCTTCTGACCTTTGCCTTCTCGACTCTGATCGGGTGGTCGTTTTACGGGGAGACGGCGGCCGTTTATCTGGTCGGAGTGCGGGCCGCGATGCCCTATCGAATACTCTGGGTGATCTTCGCCTACTTCGGTGCCGTCGGCAGCCTGCACCTCGTTTGGGATATCGCAGACACTCTTAACGGCCTGATGGCCATTCCCAACCTGATTGCCGTCCTCGCCTGCAGCCGCTTGATTGTGCACATGCAGAAAGAGTTCTTCGCGGGCAAAAAAAGCAGATAACTGGGTTCGGGGTTCGGGGTTCGGAGTTCGGGGTTCGGGGTTCGAGCCCGCGGCGGTTGAGTGACTCGCCGTTTTGTGGCGAGTTGTATCGAAACCCCGCAGCCCCAAAGTAGCGAGCCTTCAGCGAGCACGGGCTCCCGCCTCCAGGGCCGCGGGGTTTCGATACAACTCGCCACAAAACGGCGAGTCACTCAACCCTCAACACCAAGAAGCCAAGCCACGCGCTTTCAGATTTTGATTCCAGTAGAGTCCGACTCTAATTATCTGGTGCCGCAAAATCGCTGCCTGAACCGCCGCTGGCTCAAACCCAAAACCCCGAACCCAGAACCCCGAACCCTTCTCATCCTCCACTGTTTTCCCGTATCATCCTCGGCATGAGCACGAGACTCCGCCGACTTCTTCGAATCTTCCTCTGGTCTCTCTCTGCGATATTGATCCTGTTGATCGTCGCCGGCGTCGTGTTCTGGCTGGCCGTCAGGGCAAGTCTGCCGCAACTGGATGGGACCCTACGCCTCTCGGGCCTCAAGGAACAGGTCGTCGTGGAACGGGATGGCCTCGGGGTTCCAACGATCCGGGCACACAATCGGTTGGATGCAGCCCGAGCCACTGGTTTCCTGCACGCGCAGGACCGTTTCTTTCACATGGACCTTTCGCGACGGATGGGGGCCGGAGAGCTGGCCGAGCTCCTTGGACCCGGAGTCTTGGACCTCGATCGGGGCTTCCGGCTCCATCGCCTGCGCAAGACCGCCCGGGAGGCAATGCGACTGGCACCGCCCGCCCAAGTCGAGCTGATTAAGGCTTATACCGAGGGCGTCAATGCCGGACTCAGGGCCCTCGGCTCCCGACCACCCGAGTATCTCATCTTGCGAAGTCAACCTCGCGAATGGGTCCCGGAGGATTCGCTTCTGGTCGCTCACGCCATGTTTTTCTTCCTGCAGGACAGCGGCGGAAGGCAGGAAGCGCACGTGAGCGCGTTAGCCAACATGGTCCCGCCAAAGGCCTTCGATTTCTTCCTCCCATCCGGTACCGAGTGGGATGCGGCGGTTGATGGGAGCCCCAGCCCGACTCCCGTCCTCCCCGCGCCGAACGAATTCTCGTTCCACCAACTCCCGGGTACCCAGTCTGCTGATACGACCGGGGCAAGCCGGCGGTCAACGGGCAGCCGTCAGCAATCTGCGCTCTTTCTCCCCAATCGGTTGGGATCTGCTGGAGATGGGGTCGTTTTAGGGAGCAACTCCTGGGCGGTCGATGGCCGTCTGTCCACAACCGGCTCTGCCTTGGTCGCGAACGACATGCACCTCGGGTTGCGGCTCCCCAACACCTGGTATCGAGCGCGCATCGTCTGCCAGGCGAAGAACGATAGCCGCCCGAGTCTAGACATCGCGGGAGTAACTCTTCCCGGGGTCCCGGCCGTTATCGTCGGCAGCAACAGGCGGATTGCGTGGGCATTCACGAACAGCATGCTCGACACCACCGACCTGATACTGCTCGAGAGCTCGCCCGACAACCCGCGTCTCTACAAGACGCCGGGAGGATGGCTGCCTCTCAAGGAGGAAACCGAGACCTTGCACGTCAGGGGCGAACACGATCAGAAGCTGACTGTCGAAACAACCATCTGGGGCCCGGTTGTTCCTGGTCCGACTGGCTCCCCAAAGAAGGCTGTTCGCTGGCTTGCCCACCTGCCGGAGGCCGTCAATCTGAGCCTTCTCGATTTGGAAGGGGTGGGAGACGTGGAGGCCGCGCTGCGGTTGGCGCCCACCTGCGGAGTCCCGGCCCAGAATTTCGTGGTAGGTGACAAAACCGGTCGCATCGGCTGGACAGTGATGGGCCGGCTGCCTCGCCGAGTCGGATTCAGCGGCCTGTTGCCGGTATCCTGGGCCGACGGCGCGAACAGATGGGACGGTTGGATTCCAAGCGAAGAATACCCGAAGTTGGTCGGCCCTCCGGATGGCCGGATCTGGACGGCTAACAACCGGGTCGCCGGGAGTCCGGCCTACCTTGCTGCCGGTCCCTGGGACGTGGATCTGGGCGCCCGAGCCAACCAGATACGGAACGATCTGCGGGCAAGCGAACGGTTCTCTCCGCGGGATATGCTGGCGATTCAGCTGGACGACCGGGCTGTTTTTCTCGAACGCTGGCGAGGCCTTCTCCTGTCAACCCTATCGCTCGACAAGGCTTCGCGGATCAAGGAAGCGGCCGAACTAGGGAAAAGGGTCGAGAACTGGGGGGGGCGGGCTGCGGTTGAATCGGCCGGGTATCGCCTGGTCCGCGGCTTTCGCACCTTCTGCATTGAGCTGGCTCTTGAACCTGTTATCGAACGGTGTCGCAAGATCGACCCGCAGTTCGACTATCCGACGCGACAGGTCGAGTACTCCGTCTGGGTCATGCTGAGTGCCAAGCCGTCACATCTCTTGAACCCGCGCTTTAAGAGTTACGAGGATCTGTGCGTTGCTGCGCTGGAAAAATTGATCTTAGACCTTCGTTCTCAAGGCTTGAATCCAGCAGAGGCGACCTGGGGGAAGCGGAACCTGGTGCAAGTGAGGCACCCTATGAGCGCGGGAATTCCCCTGGTCGGGACCTGGCTTGACATCGAGGCTGAGCCGCTGCCCGGCGACTCCCATATGCCGAGATTTCAGTCTCCGGGCGCGGGGGCGTCGGAGAGGCTGGCGGTTTCGCCCGGACATGAGGAACAGGGGTTGTTTCATATGCCGGGAGGCCAGAGCGGGCATTTTCTTTCCGAGTACTATCGGAAAGGCCACAACGCCTGGGCCTCCGGCCAGCCGGCACCCTTCCTCCCCGGTCCCGCGCGGCACACCCTGACGCTTGCGCCGTAAGAGAAAAGCGGGTTGGCGCTCTCAGAGAGCCACAAGTTACGAGTTGCGGGTGACGGGTTAACGGGCAGGACCGGCCGGGAGCAGAGGGGGGCTATTTGTCGTTCTTCTTCGCCTGACCCGACAAGGACCGGCCGATCCGCAGAAAGACGACAGCATACGACATGAAAGCAATGTCGTATCTTGTCGCTTCTATTGACGACGGGGAAAATGTACTGTAACCGTGGCGGGAAGGGTACGAGTTCTGTTACTCGCGGACGCTCCCAACACGGCTAGGCATACCCGAGACCCGGCCCTAAGGCGTGTCTCAAAGGGAAGCCGCTTCGGCAGCAGAACAAGACGTTCCGTCGTAGGCCCGATTCCCAGTGGTAGCTTACAAGACCATCTCCGGTTGGTCGGGTAGAGCTAGTCATTCCTCAAGGCCAAACCCGCCGGTAAGTGCAGAGCGGCCCGTTCTTCATGGCATATGAAGCACGGGCCGCTCTGTTTTACAGTCCGGGTGCCAGCCGTCGCCTTTATCACCCGCGCCGCTCGTGTTACACTACGCCAAGTCACGCCGCTTGGGTCGGGGCATGGCGCAGCCTGGTAGCGCACCTGCTTTGGGAGCAGGGAGTCGGGGGTTCAAATCCCTCTGCCCCGACCAGAACTTCTGATTTACCAATTACTTAATCTCATCGGCGCAAACCTGCCTCTAAGGCAGGTGCCTATGCCTCTTAGTATCGGAACAAGCATTATGCCGACCCTGAACAGTGATAGGTAACTTCAAGCTATCACAGGGCATAATCCCAGCCAACTCTTCTCAACTCCGGAGTGTCGGAGTTCCCGGGGCTTCTGTCAAACGCGATGATCCCGGGCAATCAGAAGAGGGAGGAGTGCTGGGGCATCTGGAGAACACAGCCTGCGGCATTTTGGGGCGAGTGTGCTAATTCAGATTGTCTTACCAGAGGGGTTCACCCCATTCCAGTGTGTCAGTTTTTGTGCCATTTTTGTACGCGAAGATTGCTTGTTCTGTCTGTGAGTCTTAACAGCGTTCAACCCTTCGGACCGCAATATCAGAATAGTCGCAGCGCTGACTCTGAGCCGGGAGGGAATCCGGCCGCTTCAAGCGTACGAGACACCCTCGAAGCCTCTGCTTCAGACTTGGCCCGGTCGAAAAGGGCGCCCGTCTGACCTCGCAGTTCGCCGCCGAGGCGCTTGCGCGAGTATTCGGCCGCTGTTACCATCCGGCCAAGGCTGGCGGCGGGAGCAGCCGAGCGGGGACTGAATAACCGTAGACCAGGTCATCTACTCGAACTTCACCCGCTGCTATCATCTCCGGCAGGAAGTACCCCGGGGCCGTAGTAGTCCAAACGCTGAAGAAAGAATCATCTCCACGGTCAGTCGTGTTCGCCCAATGAAACAGATCCATGTCACCCCACTCCAGGCCCAGACTGTGAACCGTTGCAGTGCCAAAAGGCCTTACTATGCCGCGAAGAGTTCGAGCGCATCAGCATGGCGGTTCGCCTGCTGCTCTGGCCAGAGTTCCCAACGGTTCGAGGGAATAGAGTTGTTCCGCTTCCGGCTTCTCAGTGCCGGCAGGCCCCGGTCCTTGTCTCGACGTTTTTCTTTCCGGAGTAGTGGGTGCCGACTCCGTTGTTTGTGGCGGGCATAGATTGTTGACCTTCGGCTACTCGCTTTTCCCGCATATCCTCAGAAGCGGGGAACCAGACTGCGACGGCAGCCATGGCTGCCGCGGTCGCTTCGGTTACTCCTCTCGCAAAAGGTGCATCGGATCGAAGCGCGAGGCACGTAACGCCGGGAGGAGTGAGGCCATTGCGGCGACCGCCAGGACGATCGCGGTAACGCCGACGAGCGTGACCGGATCGGAAGCTGACACGCCGTACAACATTCCGGCAAGGACGTGCGTAAATCCACCTGCAAGCACCAGGCCGCAAGCGGAGGCACAGCCCGCAACTCTCAATCCTTTCAGCAGAAATTGCCGAACGATGGTAGTGCGCCGGGCGCCGAGCGCCAATCGCAAGCCCACCTCCCGCCGCCGTAGACTGACGACATAACTGAGTGTTCCATACAAGCCAACACAGGCGAGGGACAGCGCCGTGATGGCGAAGAGGACCAGCAGGACCATGCGAAGGCGGTTCTGCGAGAACGAATCATCAATCCGTTCCTCTAGCGGTGCGATGTCGTAAACGGCGCGAAGCGGTTCAAGCTCCTTGACCTTCAGGCGCACCGACTGGACGATAGCTGCCGGCTCGCCGTGTGTCCGCACCAGGAAGTACGGGGTCGGGGTTGGCGCGCTGAAGCAGGTATACACTATTGGCCCCAGATCACTGTCCAGGCCCCGTTCACGTGCGTCCCCGACAATTCCGACGATTCGTCCCAACGGCAGCATGCTTTGAGTTGACAGGTGCAGCCCGACGGCCGATGACCATCCGGAAAGATACCTGGTCGCGAACGCCCGGTTCACCATTATGTCGCTCACGCCGTCGAGCGGTCGGCGGGTGCAAGGTTGACCACTGACCAACGGGATCTGCATCGTGGCGAAATACTCGGCAGAAACAACTCGGTTCTCGGCAACCATGCGAGCTTCGGGGTCACCCCTTCCTTCAACCAGCTTGAAGGCGGACTCGTATTGGGCCGGGACACCGGGGAGGAACAAGGCGGTAGCAGCCGCGTCAACGCCCGGCAACGCGCGCACTTCTTCAATCATACCGTCGATTCGCTGGATGAGACGCTTATAGTCGGCCGTCTCCGCCCAGCTCGCGCTCACGCGGAAGGTCAGTACACGGCCG